>CAXBAZ010000594.1:0-3205 GCA_963973395.1 uncultured Acidimicrobiaceae bacterium | reverse complement strand
GAGCCGGCACCCGCAATGCGGCTGGTCGGACCGGTCGCAACAACGTCCCCGACCACGAGCCTGCCCGGGACGAACCCACCGTCGATCACCGAGCAGCCTCACACCGCACCGACGACGACAATCACGACCACATCGCCTCCGACTACCACCGCTGGGGTCGCCGCCAGACCGGCGACCACGGCGGCACAGGTGAGCACGCCCGACCGATCCGACGCGGCCCCGATCGAATCGCCCACCACCGATCTCACTCTGGCTTCCGAAGAGTCCTCGGACTCCGCCGCCGGTTCCGTGGTGTTTGCGTTGGTCGTCGCCGGTTTGCTCGTGATCGGCGGCATTGTCACATGGCAGATCAGACGCGCCAAACAATGACATCGGATGCGATGGTCGGCGCCTCCTACGGGCGACAATCCGCTTGAGCGAACCACGGCAACCCGCTGGTCGTGCAACGCTACGCCCTGTGGCATGGACGTCGCCCACGTGAAGGATTCCCGGAGTGTCCCGGGCGGAGTTCGGAGCCGCGTACGCGCCTCGAGCGGCAGAGTCGATCGATGAGGCGTTGGGGCCGTCTGGCTTTCGCTGGGCTCGTTGCCGGGTTCGTGGTGCTGGCGGCACCTGGCGCGGTGAGCGCTCACGCCGACTTGGCAACGTCGGACCCACCCGCCGAGAGCGTGTTCGATGTCGCACCGACCGAGATCGTGCTCACCTTCACCGAGGCTGTCGATCCCACCGAAGACGCGCTCCGGGTTGTCGATGCCGAAGGGACGGCGGTCCCGCTCGGGCCGATCACGCAGGATCTTGGTGCGGACACGATCAGTGCGCCGATCACCGAGTCGCTCGCGGACGGCAGCTATGTGGTCGCCTGGTCGGCCGTCTCTGCCGACTCGCACCCGATCAATGGCGCATTCGTGTTCAGCGTCGGGGCGACGAGCGGAGAGGTCGACGAGCGGATCGTCGATCTCAGCGACGCCGATGCCACCGGCGCAGTGAGCAGCGGAACATGGCTTGGCGCAGGCCGATTCGCGAGCTACGCCGGCATCGCGGTGCTTGTCGGGGTGCTTGGCGCGTCGGCGTTGCTGGCTCCGGGCTACTTGCCGTCGCGCCGAGTCGGCAACGTCGCGTTCGTCGGTGCCTACGTTGCGATGGCGGGCACGGTCGTGATGATCGGCGCGCAAGCTGACGTGATCGGTTCGTCGTTCGCTGATTGGGCGGCGGTGGCGGCCACCAGGTCGGGCCGCTGGTGGGTGTTGCGCCTCATGCTGGTGGCGGCGCTGACGATCTTCGTGCCGTGGCGGCGCACCCTGGTACGGCGTGGCGCACAAGCGGTCGCTGTCGTGGCGGTTACCGGCCTGTTCTGGGTCGTCGCCGCCGGCGGCCATTCGATGTCGGGTCGCTACGTAGCCGTCGCGTTGGCGGCGACCGTGGTCCATCTCGGCGCGATGGCGCTGTGGGTCGGCGGGCTCTGTCTGGTGGCGTTCGGCGTCGAACGCAACCAGACCGTGTCGACCGCCGTGCGCTTCTCTCCGTTCGCGCTGGGCGCCGTCGTTGCACTCACCATCACCGGCGCCTTCAACGGTTGGCGCCAAGTCGGCGACATCGCTGCGATCACCGAGTCGAGCTACGGACGCTGGCTGATCGTCAAGCTCGTCGTGGTCACTGGCGTCGTGGCCGCCGCGGTGATCGCCCGACGTCTCGTCCGCCACCCCGCCGCCCTATCGGGCCCTGCGCCGGCCACACTCGAAAGCGTCGGCGCGGCGGCTGCGCCGGTATCGATCACACCGGCGGTACGGCGCGCGGTCTCGGTCGAAGTCGCCGGCATGGTCCTGGTACTCATCGCGACGGCAGGCCTCACGGGAGCCACCCCACCGAGGCAAGCCACGGCCGCCAGCGCCGTCGACGTCACCGTCACCGCCGTTCGTGACGACCTCAACGCCCAGATCGACCTGCTGCCGGCGGTCACCGGTGGCACCACGATGCACGTCACCATCCTCGCCGGAGCTGGCATCGTCGAACCGGCCGACGAGATCACCGTGACCGCAGAACTGGCCGATCAACAGATCGGCCCGATCGAGATCCCGACCGTCCCCGCCGGACCGAACCACGTCACGACGAACGAAGCGAACTTCCCGCTCGCCGGCAGGTGGACGTTGACCGTCACCGCCCGCTTCGGCGAGTTCGACCAAGTCGTGTTCGACACCGAGGTTGACGTCACGGCACGATGAGCGAACGGCGCTGCTCGTGCTCGGTGACATCGCCGCGTCCCGTCGTAGCGTGAGATGTCAGGCGCGACCCGACGGCATCACCCGTTGCAGATGTCATCAACATTCGGCAATACTGTAAACGTGGAGGTCACGTCCGACCGTCTGGAGATCGCAGTCGCCGCTCGCCTGTTCCATGGGCTGAGCGACCCGGTCCGCTTGTCGATCTTGCTGGAGTTGCTCGGGGGTGAACGACGGGTCACAGATCTGGTGGCGACGGTGGGGACGTCGCAGCCGAATGTGTCGAACCACCTCGCATGTCTGCGTGACTGTGGGCTGGTGATCGACCGGCCGGCCGAGCGCCGCCAGGTGTTCTACTCGATCGCCCGGCCCGAGCTCCGCGAGGTGCTGCTCGCATCGGAGCGTCTGCTGGCGGAGACCGGCCATGACGTCCGCTTGTGCACGAACCCGTTGATGGACGCCAGCCATGGGGACGATTCCGATGGCTGATGCGTGCTGCGGTACCGCTCCGTCCCCGAACGATCCGACGCACACGGAATCGGCCGAAGATGAGGATCGCTGGCGGGTGTGGGCGGCGGCGATCGCTGCGGTGGCGTGGCTGATCGGCATCGGTCTCGAGCTCTCCGACTTCGAGACAGCAGGGTGGACGTTCGTGGTCGCGATCGTGGCGGGCGGGGCCACCTTCGTGCCCGGTGCGGTGCGCAATCTGAGGCACGGCCGGTTGGGTGTCGGGCTGCTCATGTCGATCGCGCTGGTCGGGGCCGTCGTGTTGGAGCAGTGGGGCGAGGCGGCGTCGTTGGCGTTCTTGTTCTCGATCTCCGAGGCGTTGGAGGACTGGGCGGTGACCCGGTCGCGGCAGGGTTTGCGGGCGGTGTTGTCGCTGGTTCCCGACACCACACGGTTGCGTCGCGGCACCGATACCGTCGAGGTCCCGTCGTCGGAAGTCGAGGTCGGGGATCGGATCGTGGTGTGGGCCGGGGAACGGCTCG
>CAXBAZ010000593.1:0-3212 GCA_963973395.1 uncultured Acidimicrobiaceae bacterium | reverse complement strand
AGCCGCTGTTGCGGAGGCCGGTTGCGATGGTGTTGAGCGTGAGTTGGAGACCGCTCGCCACCCGATCGTCCTGCTCGCCGGACCGATGGCGTCGCAGCAACTCGATCTGCATCACGTGCAGCGGGTCGAGGTACGGGAACCTGTTCCGGATGCTGCGTGCGAGCGCCGGGTTGTCGACGAGTGGATCGTCCGATCCGGTCAGGCGGGCGTGCCACGAACGGGCGAGACGGTGCTCGGCCTCGATCTGGCCGAACACATCATGTCGGAGGTCGGCGTCGTCGACCAGCACGTCGGCGTAGGTGCGGCCGACCTCGATGTCGGTCTTCGCCAGCACCATGCCCATGTTGTTCAGCATCGCCCGGAAGAACGGCCAGCGCTCGTGCATGTCGTGGAGCAGCGCGAGACGTCGATCGTCGATCGCGAACGACTCGAACGCGGTGCCGGCCCCGAACCATCCGGGGATGTTCAGCCGGCACTGGCTCCACCCGAACACCCATGGGATCGCACGCAGGTCCTCGATCCGGTCGGAGTCCTTGCGCTTCGCCGGGCGGCTGCCGACATTGAGGCTGGAGATCTCGTTGATGGGCGTGATCGACTCGAAGAACCGGACGAAGTCGGCAGGTCCGTCGAGCAGGGCCCGATACCGCGCGAAGGCGAGGTCGGACAGTTCCTGGGTCGCGTCGACGAACCGGTCGTGGTCGGGGCCGAGATCGTCGGCATCGAGACAACTCGCCTCGAGGGTCGCTGCGAGCAACGTCTCGAGGTTTCGTCGCGCCGACGCCGGCCGGGCGTACTTGGCGGCCACCATCTCACCCTGCTCGGTGATGCGCAGTTGGCCGTGGACCGAACCGGGGGGCTGGGCGAGGATCGCCTGGTGGGCCGGTCCGCCACCGCGCCCCACCGTGCCGCCGCGACCGTGGAACAGACGGAGCCTGGTGCCGCACCGCTCGGCGGCCGCGACCAGCGCACGCTGGGCGCGATACAGCTCCCATTGTGACGTGACGTACCCGCCGTCCTTATTGGAGTCCGAGTAGCCGATCATGACCTCCTGCCAGTGGTTCCGGCTGGCCACGATCTGTGCGTATCGCTCGTGTTCGAGCATCTGGACGAGCGTCGAGTCGGCGGCGCGGAGGTCGGCGACCGTCTCGAACAGCGGCACGATGTCGAGTGCGCTCGAGAGCCGTCCGCTCTCGCCGTCGATGCGGACGAGGCCGACTTCCTTGAGGATCACGGCGACCTCGAGCACGTCGCTGACCGATTCGGCCATCGAGATCACGTAGTGCGGTATCGATCGGGCGCCGAACCGGCGGTGCGCCGACGCCGCCTCGGCGACGACCGCCAACTCGTCGCGGGTGACGTCGGAGTAGGTCGCCTCGGGTGGGGCCAGCGGTCGCGGACCGGCGAGCTCGCCCGTGAGCACCTCGATCCTGGTCGTCTCGTCGAGGGAGAGGTAGTCGTCCACAACACCGCCGACGCGCAGCATCTCGTCGACGACGACTTCGTGCACGGCCGAGTTCTGCCGCATGTCGAGCCCGCACAGGTGGGTGCCGAACGTGCCGAGTGCCCGCCGAACGGGAGCGACCCGCTGCTCGGCGAGGGTACCTGCCCCGTGCGATCGCAGCGATGCGATCACGACCTCGAGGTCGATGCAGACCTCGTCGGCCGACCCGTACGGCTCGAGCTCGGCGAGGGGGAGTGGTCCCGGCACGTCGTCGATCACCTGCGCCGCCATCGCCCACAGCCGGGCGTGGATGCCGCGCAGCGCCCGCCGATACGGCTCGTCGGCCCGGAACGGCGAATCGTCGTGCGAGGCATCGGCGAGTTCGATCAACTCTGCGCTGGGGGCGATCAGGCGGGCCGACATCGACAGTTCACGCGAGAGCTGGTGGAGCGACGTGAGGTGGTGTTCGAACGCGACGCGCGCCTGCATCTCGACGGCGTGCCTCAGTACGTCGGCGGTGACGTAGGGGTTGCCGTCCCGATCGCCGCCGATCCACGAACCCATCGAGATCGCGTGCGGCACGGCGAGCGTACGGCCGAGCCGCTGCTCGGCGAGTTGCTCGACGTCGGTCTGCAGACGGGTGACGGTGGAGAAGATGCTCGACCGGTAGTACCGCAGCGCTTCGTTGATCTCGTCGCGCACGCGCAGCTTCGAGAGCCGTACCTCGGCGGTCTGCCAGAGGGTGAGAATTTCGAGATGGAGACGGTCGTCGATCTCGGCCAGCTCGCTGGGGCTCTCGGCGGCGTGGGTTCGACGCGCCAGCAAGGCGGAGACGGCATCGACGTGGTCGAGCACCGTCTGGCGCCGCACCTCGGTCGGATGGGCGGTGATCACCGGCGAGACCCGCAGATCGGCGAGTTCGTCGGCGATGCGTTCGGCATCGACACCCTCGGCCAGCATCCGGTCGATGCCGGCCTCGACACTGCCCTCCTGCGACCCGGAGCCGGTGTCGCGATGGTGCCGACGTCGACGCTCTGCATGCAGGTCTTCGGCCGTGTTCGCGAGCAGCGACAGCCAACCGAACGCACGGATGAGGTGCAGCTGGTCGTCGACGTCGGCGTCGTCGAGCAGCGTGGCGAGGTCGGCGATGGGGTTCTCGCCGGCCCGGCGGGCGCGCACTGCCGTCAGGCGCACCTTCTCGACGAGGTCGAACACCTGCTCACCCGCCTGCTCGCGCAGGACGTCGCCGATCAGGCGTCCGATCAGCCGGATGTCGTCGCCGGTGTCGGTCGAAGCAACCGTGTCGTCGGTCATCCGGTGGGTGCCTCGAGGTCGATCGTCAGCGTCGTGCCGCCGAATCCGTTGACGAGATCGCGCCCCTCGACGGTCACCTCGTCGACGCCGTCCGGGATCTCGACGCCGGTCTGGGTCCGGGTGAACGGCTGCTCGGTTGCGTGGTCGTGGGTGAGCGAGTGAACGCCGAGCACGGTGCCGTCGGGGGCGACCACCCGCCATCCGTCGGCGTACCGCTCAGGTGTGTCGTACGGTGACGACACCGTGACGGCGAAGCTCCAGGTGCCGTCGGCGTCCTGTTCGGCGTCGACGTCCAGGATCGATGGAAACGTGTCGTCGGCGACCGGCTCGACGGCGTCGTCGACCCCCTCCGAGTCGTCGCCGGTACACGCGGTGACGGAGAGCAGGACGGTGGCCACGGCGCCGGCGGCTCGGTTCACGTGCCCGCCAATGCTGCGACGACCGGTGCGAACGCCTC
>CAXBAZ010000592.1:0-3212 GCA_963973395.1 uncultured Acidimicrobiaceae bacterium | reverse complement strand
GGTCCTGTCGGCACGCGATGTCGTCGCGACTGACGCGTCCTGGCTGTGCCGCCGCGATCTCGAGCATCGCCCGGACGGCGTAGTCGACGCGAGCGCTGATCTGCATCTCAACCGCCGACGAGCGGGAAGCGGGCGTCGTCGAGCGGGTCGCCCGCCGCCAAACCCTCGGACTCGTAGGGTGGCGAGACCTGCCACGGCCGCTCGGCCCATCTGGCGTCGTCGCCCACCCATCGCAGACTGACCGCCCGCCGCCTCGTCTCGGAGGTGTTCCCCGGGGCGTCGTGCAGCGTCCGGTAGTGGAACAGTACGACATCGCCAGGCGCGGTCTCGAACGAGACGACCCGGTGCGTCTCGGGCTCGTCGGCGATCATGGTGTCGATGTCGGGCAGGAGTTCGTACCGGTCGCTCTCCGGCGCGTACGGGGTGTGGTCGATGAACTTGCGTGGGATGAACCATCGGTCCCAGCGGTGCGAACCGGCGACGAACCGGATCGCCCTGTCGGCAGGCACCGGATCGAGGCCGATCCACATGCTCACGTTCTGGTCGCCGTCGACCGGGTAGTAGGGCTGGTCGTGGTGCCACGGCGTGCGTTCGGAGGCGCCCGGTTCCTTCACGAGCACGTGTTCGTGGAAGAACCGCACCGTCGCCGATCGCATCACCCGGGCGGCGACCGCGGCGAGTCCGCTCTCGAACACGATCGAGCGGTACTCGGGCACCTGCTGCCAGGTGACGTAGTCGGTCCAGAACCCGACCGACTCGTCGGGGTTCGTGTACCAGTGCGACCACGGACTCGGATGGGTGCGGTTGTATTCGACCCCGGCTGCGAGTGCATCGATCCGGTCGGGCGACAGCACGCCCCGCAGCACGGCCGCTCCGTCGTGCTCGAAGGCCCGGATCTCGTCGTCGGTGATCATCTCCACCCGCCGGATTCTGCCACGACTCAGGGGTCGAGGATCTGGAGGAGCACGTCGTCCGGGGCGAACTCCGGGTCGGAGCGGACGCTGTGGTGCTGGCGGCGTGACGGCTGGTGGCTGGTCACCCAGGCGTCCAGCTGCTGGTTCCAGGCGACCGTGCCCCACCAGGGATGGCGGGCGTTCACGCCGCGGATCACCGCGAGGTTGAGGAGTGCCATCTGGCCGAAGGTCTCCGCGCCTTCACACGCCGATGTGGCGCGATCGAGTGCGATCGTGCGCACCTCGTCCCAGGCGTCCCCACAGAACTCGGCGGCCGTCCGGCCGTCCGCAGCAGCGACCCGCCGGGGATCGATCACCAGGTCGCGGAGTTCGGCGAGGCCGTCGGGACGATCGATCAGCGGTCGCGCCTGCTTCGACAGGATCGTGGTGGCGCGGTGCAGCGGCAGGTCGGGCACCAGTCCCAGTGGTTCGGTGAAGTGGTGCAGTGCGACGCCGACGGCGGCCACCGTCGCCCGATCGCTCAGCCGATCGAACTGGGCGATCGCCAGTGCGGTGGCGTCCGGGCGGCGCGACCGGTGGATCGTCGTCCGGTCTCCCTGGTCGATGCGGCTCGTCTCCGTGATGATCATGGGTGGTCCTCGGTTCGGTGACGTGGGAACGGTCGCTGTCACGGGTGTGTCAAGCATTGACGTGTCAAGAAACTGTCAACCATTCACACAGTAAGGTGAAAGTTCAGTGGAATCCACCCCAATCGGCAAGTTTTTCGCTTCTCGTAGCGGAACGGGCACCCTCGGTGGCAATAACGCTGTGGTACGGTGCGGAGCGTGATCCCCACGATGCCGTTCGGGCGCACCGGACACCGCTCGACCCGCATCGTCTTCGGTGCCGCGGCGCTCGGCGGGATGAGCCAGCAGCGAGCCGACGCGACGCTCGCGATCGTCGACCGCGCGGGCATCAACCACATCGACACCGCCGCGTCCTACGGCGACTCCGAACTGCGGTTGGCGCCGTTCCTGGCCGAGCACCGCGATCGGTACTTCCTCGCCACCAAGACCGGGGGCCGGACGGGGTCGGATGCGCGCGCCGAGCTCGAACGGTCACTCGAACGACTGGGCGTCGACCACGTCGACCTGATCCAACTCCACAATCTCGTCGAACCCGACGAATGGACCACGGCGTTCGCTCCGGGTGGAGCGGTGGCGGCACTCGCGGCCGCCCGCGACGAGGGCTTGACGCGGTTCGTCGGCGTGACCGGCCACGGTCTGCGGATTCCGGGCATGCACGCTCGCAGCCTGGCGGAGTTCGAGTTCGACAGCGTGCTGTTCCCGTACAACTTCGTCCTGATGCAGAACGACTCGTACCGGGCCGACGTCGATGCGCTGCGAGCGGTGTGCGTCGAGCGCGGCGTCGCGATGCAGACCATCAAGTCGATCGCCCGAGGTCGGTGGTCCGATCCGGACCAGCCGCACTTCAGTTGGTACGAACCGCTCACCGACTCCGATGCGATCGGACGCGCCGTGCGCTACGTCCTGGGTACCGACGACCTGTTCCTGAACACGAGCAGCGACGCGCGGCTGCTGCCCGTCACGCTGACCGCCGCCGACGGCGACGATGGCGATGGCGGTGGCGGTGGCGGTGGCGGTGCGGCCGTACCGGCCGAGGCCGAGATGCAGGCGGACGCCGACCGGTTCGGGATCTCTCCGCTCTTCGCCGAGGGCACGCTCGAGCGGATCTGAACCCGACCTGCGCCCGCCACCCGCCCGTCAGCCGTCGGTGGACGTTCCGTCGGTGATCTCGATCGTGTTGCCGAGTGCCGCATCGGCCGGGTCGAGCGGCACGAACGGCTGCTCGCTGTAGGCGAGGCGTTGCCACGCCCAGTTCGTGCTGACGTCGTCGACCCCGACGAGCACGTCGTCGTCGTCGAGCTCGATCGTGACGAGCAGACCGCGGACCGATTGCACACCGGGGATCGCGGTGGTCTCGAACTGCTGGTACTGGAGCGGGAAGTCGTTCTCGAACGATCGTGTGTCGAGCCGGAGCTCGTACCGTCGGATCTCCTCGGCGTCGGTGCCGACCTGGGTCCGGTCGACGAGGTCGACGTAGCCCCGTCGGAGCTGCGACGTCAAGATGTCGTCGGCGCTGTCGTCGTCGGCGAGGTACGTCGCCGCACGGACCACGTCGGCCACGACTTGATCGCCGGCCACCGCGCGCTGCCAACCACCCGAACCGATGCGTACGTAGGTGGTGGTGCCGTCGGGGCTGACGACCTGCGTGCCGGCCAACGGTCCCGTGCCGCGC
>CAXBAZ010000591.1:0-3212 GCA_963973395.1 uncultured Acidimicrobiaceae bacterium | reverse complement strand
TGACGGTTGGTGCCTGGCACCAACCGTCACTTGCAATTCAGGAGAGTCCGACGATCTCGCCGTCGTCGCCGAAATCGATCCGGGACGCGGCGGGCGACGTGCCGAGGCCCGGCATCGTGCGCATCTCGCCGCAGATCGGATAGACGAATCCGGCCCCGACCGACGCCCGTGCCTCACGGACCGTCAGCGTGTGGCCGGTCGGCGCACCCTTGAGCGACGCATCGCCCGAGATCGACAAGTGGGTCTTCGCGATGCAGACCGGCAGCTTGCCGAACCCGTTCGCCTCGTAGTTGGCGAGTTGCTTGCTGGCGGCCGGCGTGTACTCGACCCGCTCGGCGCCGTAGATCGTCGTGGCGACGGACTCGATCTTCGACTTCAGGCTGTCGTCATCCTGGTACAGGTAGTGGAAGCCGCTCTCCTCCTCGCACGCGTCGATGACGGCCTGGGCGAGATCGGTGGCGCCGGCACCACCGTCGGCGAAGTGGGTGCACACCGCGACCCGGGCGCCCATCTGCTCCGCGATCTGCCGGATCTCGTCGTGCTCGCTCGCATGGTCGGTCGGGAACGCGTTGATCGCCACCACCGGTGTCACCCCGTGTGCCTTGACGTTCTCGATCTGCTTGCGCAGGTTCGCCGCACCCGCCGCGACGTCGTCGGGGTTCTCGGCCAGCAGGTCGTCGGGGAGGTCCTTGCCGGCGACGATCTTGTACTTGCCCGAGTGAGCCTTCAGCGCACGAACCGTCGCCACCAGCACGGCCGCGTCGGGTCGCAGCCCGCTGGCACGGCACTTGATGTTGAAGAACCGCTCGGCGCCCATGTCGGCACCGAACCCTGCCTCGGTGATCAGGTAGTCGCCGGCATGGATGCCGATCAGGTCGCCGACCACGGACGAGTTCCCGTGCGCGATGTTGCCGAACGGCCCGGCGTGCACGATGACCGGGGTGTTCTCGATCGTCTGGAGCAGGTTCGGCGCCAGCGCATCGCGCATGATGACCGCCATCGAACCGGCACCGCTCAGCTGCTCCGCCGTGACGGGTTCACCGGCCGGTGTGTAGCCGACGACGATCCGGCCGAGCCGGGCCCGCATGTCGTCCGGCGAGGTGGCGAGCGCCAGGATCGCCATGACCTCGGATGCGGCGGTGATGTCGAATCCGGTCTGGCGGACGACGCCGTCCATCTTGCCGCCGAGACCGACGACGATGTTGCGCAGTGCGCGATCGTTGACGTCCATCACCCGGCGCCACGTGATGTTGTCGACGTCGAGGTCGAGGTCGTTGCCGTGGAACAGATGGTTGTCGATCATCGCCGACAGCAGGTTGTGCGCCGCGGTCACGGCGTGGAAGTCGCCGGTCAGGTGCAGGTTGAGCAGCTCCATCGGGATCACCTGGCTGTAGCCGCCACCGGCAGCGCCGCCCTTGATCCCGAACGTCGGGCCCATCGACGGCTGCCGCAGCGAGATCACCGCGTTCTTGCCGACGTGCTGCATCGCCTGCCCGAGGCCGACGGTCGTCGTGGTCTTGCCTTCGCCGAGCGGCGTCGGGGTGATCGCGGTCACGACGACGTACTTGGCGGTCGGACGATCCCGCAACTCGTCGATCGCCTCCAGCTTGATCTTCGCGAGGTCGCTGCCGTAGGGCTGCAGGAGGTGTTCGCCGATCCCCATCCTGGAGGCGACCTCGGCCATCGGTTTCGGTGAGGCGCGACGGGCGATCTCGAGATCGGTGGGAAAGGACATCTGGCAACCCCCATGGTCGGCCGGGACAACGACGACCACAGTGTCGCACGAATCGTTCTGTTCCACAATACGGAATGGTTCCGCTTGGTGGAACCAGGACGCCCTGGTCCGCGAGTAGTCTCGGCCTCATGGGACGCCGCCAGCACCGCCCGATGGAACGCCTCACGCAGCCGCTCGTCCGCGACGCCGGAGTTCTCCGGCCCGCGACCTGGGAGGAGGCCCTCGACCGGGCGGCCAACGGTTTCCGACGGACCCGCGACCACCATGGCGGCGGTTCGATCGGTCTGTTCTCGTGCTCGAAGTCGACGAACGAGATGAACTTCATCGCCCAGAAGCTCGCCCGCACCGTCTTCGAGACCAACAACATCGACTCGTGCAACCGCACTTGACACGCTCCCTCGGTGGTCGGTCTGGCCACGGTCTTCGGAGCAGGCGGCGGCACATCCTCGTACCAGGAGGCCGAGGCGGCTGATGTCATCGTGATGTGGGGGTCGAACGCGCGCAACGCACACCCGATCTTCTTCCACCACGTGCTCACCGCCGTCCACAACGGCGCCAAGCTGTACGTCGTCGATCCGCGGCGCAGCGACACCGCTCAGTTCGCCGACCGGTGGTTGGGCCTCCACGTCGGCACCGACATCGCGCTGTCGAACACGATCGCCCGCGAGATCATCCACGCCGGTCTCGTCAACCAGCCGTTCGTCGAGCGGGCCACGACCGGGTACCACGAGTACGCGGCGTCGGTCGAGGACTGGACCCTCGAACGCGGCGAGCAGGTCACCGGTGTGCCCGCCGACGCGATCCGCGAGTTGGCGCACGCCTACGCCACCGCCGGTGCCGCGCAGCTGTGCTGGACACTCGGGATCACCGAACACCACAACGGCGTCGACAACGTGGTGGCCCTGTGCAACCTGGCGATCCTCACGGGTCAGGTCGGCCGCTACGGCGCCGGCCTCACACCCCTGCGCGGCCAGAACAACGTGCAGGGCGGCGGTGACATGGGTGCGCTCCCGAACAAGCTACCCGGGTTCCAAGACGTCGAAGACGACGTGGCACGGGCCAAGTTCGAAGCCGAGTGGGGTGCCGCGGTGCCACCGCGCAACGGCTGGCACCTCACCGAGATGTTCGAGGCGATGGAGCGCAACGAACTCCGATCGGTGTTCGTGATCGGGGAGAACCCGGCCCAGTCCGAGGCCGACGTCAGCAAGGCGATCGGACTGCTGTCGTCGCTCGACCACCTCGTCGTGCTCGACATCCACCTCACCAAGACCGCCGAGCTCGCCGATGTCGTGCTCCCGGGCAGCGCCTCGTGGTGCGAATCCGACGGCACCGTGACCAACTCCGAACGCCGCGTCCAGCGCGTGCGCAAAGCACTCGACCCACCCGGCGAAGCACGCGACGACATCGACATCCTGCTCGATGTCGCCGCCCGCCTCGGACACACGTGGCACTACGACGACCACGAGCAGATCTGGGA
>CAXBAZ010000590.1:0-3220 GCA_963973395.1 uncultured Acidimicrobiaceae bacterium | reverse complement strand
TCGGACTCAGCCGTCAGCTGAAAGGATAATTCGGAATGTCAAGAATCCCGCCACTCGACCGAGCGGATTTCTCGCCCGAGTTGCAAGCAGCGACTGCCCACATCCCCGATGACAGTCTTGGCAGTCTTCGAGTTTTCGGTCACGCACCGGAGTTAGCGTTGGCATGGCTGCACCTCGTTGAAGCTGTGTATCGGACGGGACTTCTGCCGCCGCGAACGGTGGAACTTGTCCGGCTTCGTGTCGCCTCGCACAACCAGTGTCCTCGGTGCATGTCATTGCGGCTCGACCCGGAGGAAATCGATGAGGAAACGGTGTGTCACCTCGATTCCATGCCGGTGGATTCGCTCGAGGGGCTGAACGACGCCGAGAGAGCAGCGGTGCGGTTCGGGGAGCTGTTGGCAACCGACCATCATCAAATCGATGATGAAATGTTTGTGGAGCTTGCCGAGCACTACTCCGCCGCCGAGATCACCGAACTCGCATTGAAGGTCGGCACGTTCGTTGGCTTTGGTCGGCTGGGTGCGGCGATACGCCTCATCGACGACCTACCCGAACAGTATGCAAAGGTTGGACGGCTGACGTTCAAGGGTTCGTGACGTCGACGAAGGCGAAATCCGGGCGGGGCGGCGACACCCACCACGTCGGCGTCACCCATTCGAGGTGTGGACTTGACCCACCTTGTTGTGGACGCGGGTCCCCTTGGTTTCAGCCCCACTTGCTCTTGATCGCGATGGGCACACGTGGACCCGACTCGGAGCGAACCCAGATCAGAAGGCGCACTGCCGGTCCGGGAGCGACGTGACCTCGACTCCCCGGTCGGTCTGGTACAACCGGCGCAGGAGTTGCTGCGGACATCGCTGACGTCCGTCGACTCGGAGTTCAAAGTGGAGGTGGGGTGCGCCCGAGCGGCCGGTGTTGCCTGACCACATCAGGAGCTCGCCGGCGACGACTGTCTGCCCGACCTCGATTCCGTTCAATCCGCTGCCGTGGCAGTAGATGTACCGGGCTCCGTCGTCGCCGTTGATCGAGATTCCGATTCCGCAGGTCTGGTCGCAGCGACCGAGCTCCCAGCAGTTGTGCTGCCATTTGACGACTCGTGCGACCACCCCGCCGCGAACGGCGTAGACCGGTGACCCTGTCGGGATCATGACGTCGATCGCCGGGTAGTCGTGGTGGGGCTGGTCGAGCATGCTGGGGTTGGCGGCGATCAGTGCGCGGTCGATGGGGAGGGCGTAGCCGTCTTCGGTGGGGATAGCTCCGGTGCACTCGCTCGATGCACTCGTGGCGGACTTGGTTTCGTAGGTGGCAAGCCATCGCTGTTGGTACTCACGAACCGTGAGCCTGTTGCCGGCTCCAAGCATGGGAACGATGTCGAGCTGGCTGGGGTCGGTTGCGGCTCGGGGCCAGTACCAGACGACGGGGACGAAGGCGACGTCGCCGTAGGTGCCCAGAATCGCCTGGACGTCGGTGGCGGCGCGGGCATCTTGGATCTCGGGCGGTGCGAGGTAGGCCGACGTGTAGCCCTCGTAGTCGCTCCAGGTGCTGTCGATGTACTGGTAGGCGCCCGATGCTCCGCCCTGGTTCTTCGGGGCCGCGTAGTCGCCCCCGGACTCGATCGTGCGGATCGTGTCGAGGATCACGGAGAGTTCGCCGCATGCGGCCGCGGTCGTGCCGCCGTTCCCGCCGATCACGACGGGGATTCCGAGCAGTGCCCCGGCGAGGAGCACGACGACCGCTGCTGAAGCCTTGATCATCACGTGAACACATGCCTGTGGTTTCGGAGATTTGTGACGGGATCGCGTCACAAATCCGCGCTTTCAGAGGCATGTGTTCTTGACGGCCACAGGGTGCGGCCGACAGCAACAGGAGGTGAAGCACATGACATCGAAGACGTGCCCTGGAAGCCGTCCGTCTCCACGGCGATGGGTCGCTGCCGCGTCAGTCAGCACGGCAGCGACCTTCATCGGTTGGTGGACGCCCGCGTCGGCGCAGGTGGTCGACGGGGATCCCGATCCGTCGGGGATGCCCGGCGCTGCGCTGGTCTCGCAGATCATCAACTGGCTGATGTGGGTGTCGCTGATGGCGTCGCTCGGCGCAGTGTTGTACGGAGCGGCGATGTGGCGGGGTGGCGCCAAAATGGGGAACACGCCGCGGGCTGAGGACGGCCGCAACTACGTGGCGGGTGGTGCGGTTGGTGCGCTGCTCGCCGGCCTGGCAGTGGTTCTCATCAACACGCTGTTCGAAGTCGGCCGGGCGGGAGGCTGAGCGATGCGCCTCTGGTCCGTGACCTCGGCTGCCGTGCTGATGGTCGGATGCTCGTCGGGAGCGACTGACATCCAAGGTCGGCCGAACGCTTCGACGGGGGTGCCTTCGGTCGGCACCGCTCCAACGGAGACCGGTCGATCGACGCCAATCACGTCGGACGGCCCGGTGGCGGCGGCGCTGTGGGATATGCCTATGTGCAGGGCACGCGCCCTGACGGCTATTCCATCGTGTGGAATTCCAACTCGATCAACACCGCGCACCATACCGGCAAGATCCCGTTCGACTATTCGGCCTTTGTGCCGATTGCGCGGGTGTCCAGCGAAGTTCCCGCACTCGCCGTGCGGGCCGATAGCGGCTGGGACAGTCTCGACGCTATGAAAGCCGCGGCGATGGACATGGACGGCACCCTGAAGGTCGGGATTTCCGGCAAGGGCAGCTTTACCCACCTGACCTCCGCTGCGCTGTTCGATGCGATGGGACTGGGGGACAAGGTCACCTACATCTCCTACGGCGATGGCAAGGCCCCGGTCGAATTGCTCGGCGGGCGCATCGACGCCGCGATCCAGTGGCCCGGACAGTTCAAGTCCTATGTCGAAAGCGGCGATCTGTCGGTTCTGGCCGTCACCGGCGCGGACCGGATCGACCTGATGCCCGATGTTCCTACGGCGGCCGAGCAGGGCGTCGATATCGACATCACCATGTGGCGCGGGCTGGCCGCTCCCAAAGGCACGCCTGAGGACGTGGTGATGAAGTTGCAGGAGGCCGCGCGCGCCGCGACCGAAACCGACGCGTTCAAGGAAGCATCGGTCAATCTGGGCTTCGAGCCGGCTTACATGGACAACGCGGCCTTTGGCGAACAGATCGCCAAGGACGATGCGTTCTACGCCGACCTGCTGACAGAACTGGGCGTTACCGAGTGACCCGGCAGACCCGTCCCGGTGGCATGACGCGCTGC
>CAXBAZ010000589.1:0-3221 GCA_963973395.1 uncultured Acidimicrobiaceae bacterium | reverse complement strand
ACGGGTCCTCTTTTGGACCTTGCCACCCTCCCGGGCAGTGTGGCGGCGTCGGTCGGCCGCCCGTCACGAAGCGTCGACAGTCTGACATCACCGTTCCGCCGTGCTGGCTGAGATGCTGACCATGCGACCCAGTCCCTTGATGATCAGAGTGAGCGGTAGACGTTGGAGCGGTGGTCGATGCGCAGAACAATCACCGCTCGCTCGTCGTCATCGATCTCGTAGACGACACGGTACGCACCGCGACGCGCCGAGTGGAGCCCGGCGAGTTCTCGCTGCAACCGACCTCCGACACGATGAGGATTCTGGACGAGCGCGGTGAGCATGAACTCGACGATCGCTGCGGCGGTGCCCTCTGGGAGTCGGCCAAGTTGTCGCTGGGCAGGACCGGTGACTCGCAGTTCGTAGCTGTTGGCGTCGTCGCTCACGTGGTCGGGAACCGGGACCTCAGCTCGTCACCAGTCACGTAGTCACCGTCTTGGTGGGCGCGGCGCGCCTCGGCGAGTTCTGTCATCGCGACCGGGTCGGAGAGCAACTCCAGTGTGTCTTCGAGCGACGCAAGGTCGTCCGGGCTGATCATCACGGCCGCTGGGCGTCCGTTTCGCGTGACGACGATGCGGTCGTGGGTATGCTCGACCCGGTCGACGATCTCGGAGAACCGGGACTTCACGTTCGCCAACGGCAGTGTCTCTGACATGACCACTATTCTAGTCACAACGTCATACCGTTCGGCCACGATCGAACTCGCCCACCATTGGGCAGGAGCGTCATCGGCTTGGCGTCGGGCGACAGTCACCCAGCCGGCGTTCGGTGGCAGTTTGTCCGCTGGTGCCGCCGCACGTTTTGGGACACCCCGGTGCACCGCCGGGCAGTTCGCCTACTGGTGGATGGTGAGCCCAGGAGTGTTCTCGAACACGCGGTCGGCAGTGAGGAGCGGTGCTTCGATCTGGATGGCTGAGGCGGCGATCCAGAGATCGTTGGCGTGGCTGCGGGCGTGGAGGGGGTGACCGGCCAGCCGACACTGGTAGCGGAGCTCGGCAACAGTACTGAGCAGTCCGTCGCTGACGGGGACGACCGTGGTCGTTTGGATGGCGGCCTCGAGGCGCTGCCGGCGCGGCTCACCCCATTGTGCAACGAGTGCCCCGTAGCGGAGTTCGCCGACGGTGACGGCCGCGAGGAAGATCTGTTGTCCGGCCATGCGCTGGACGTGAGTCTCGAAGCGGGCGCGGCGACGGCGGCTCAACGAAGCGCTGAAGATCCCCGTGTCGACGACGAGTCTCACGCGTCGAGCGCAGCGGCGAACGCGTCGTCTTCGTCGTCGGTGAGGTCGTCGATGAGCAATGTGTCGAGCGATGCGATCAGCGGTGCTGCCGCGAGCTGGCCCGGTGTCAGGTCAGCGGGCAGCAGCGATGTTCCTCGTGCCGTTCCGGCGCTGTGATGTGCGGCGTCGCTCATGGGCTCCAGCGTACGCCTGGCGTCAACCGCCTGCGACGAACGCGACGACGACGTATGCGGCGTGACGGTCGAAGTTCTGGCGGCGCCGGTCGTAGATGGTCGTCGTGCGTGGGTCGGCGTGGCGGGCGGCGATCTGGACGTCTCGGAGTGGGACCCCGGCGTCGAGTGCGGCCATGATGAACGCTGCTCGCAGCATGTGGGGATGGACGTGGCCGAGCCCGCCTCGTTTGCCGATCGACCGCACCCACCGGTGCGCGGTACGCCGATCGAGACGCTGGCCGTCGCGTCGACACAGGATCGGACCCTCGTGGCGTTCACCGACGGCGAGATCGATCGTGCGGGCGGCCCGAGGCACCAGCGGGATCGTTGCGGGCTTGTTGCCTTTGCCGAGGATCTTCAGTGTGCGATGCCCTCGCTCGAAGCCGAGATCCTCAACGTTCGTCGCGCTGGCTTCGCTGACACGAAGCCCGTTGAGCCCGAGCAGCACCGCCAGCGCAGCATGGTTGCGGTCGTACTGCTCGGCGGTGAACAGGAACACACCGAGTTCGGACCGGTCGAGACCTCGCGAGTCCGACGGATGGACCTGTGGCCGGCGCACGTACTGGGCCGGGTTCGACGTGATCCGGCCGTCGATGTGCGCGAACCGGTAGAACCCGCACACCGTCGACAGTCGTCGATCGATCGTGGATGCCGCCAACCCGCGTTGTTCCATCCAGGCACGAAACACTTCGATGTGCCCCCGGGTCGCGGCGAGCACGTCGACGCCGGCGTCGGTCGCCCACTGGAAGAACCCGCGTAGGTCGTGACGGTACGCCTCGAGCGTGCGGCCGCTGTAGCGGGCAAGGAACGACGCCGCCGACAACTGCGCCTCGTCGAACGCCGCACTCTCGAATGGCGGCTCGATCATCGTGGTCGTAGAAGTGATCGTGGTCATGGCTGAACCTCCTCATGGTTGTCGGAGTTCCAGCTCACCCATCAACACTGGCGAGATCCAGCTCAGTTCCTGTTGCTGCAGCCGCTTCCCGGCGTTCCGGGGCACTCCGTTCGTGGACGTCTGCCGTACCTTCTGGGATGCCCGAGCGAACCACGATCAGGGCTCGAGCCGCTCCACGGTGGCGACGCGGTCGATTGCTCGATCGAACGATGCAACCCGGCCGACGCCGGTACTCTCGGCGCACGCCACCAGGTAGGCCTCGGCGAAGTCGAGACGGTCGATCTCGTAGACCTCGACGGCACGGAGCAACAGCGCCGGGTCGACGGTGATGACCGAACGCATGGTGATGAGCGAGCGCATCGCGGCGGCGACCTGTTCGCGGGGTGCGTCGTAGAACGACTCGAGCACGTACACGGTTTCCGCCACGATCAGGTCGGCCAGAAACAGGTGCGTCGAATCGGCGAGAAACGCCGTGGCGCGCGCCGCCATCTCCGGGGGGTCGGCTGTGAGGTGACGGACGAGGATGTTGGTGTCGACGAACGCCGTCACCGGCGCGCCGTTGCTCGGTCGGCGCGGGTCTTCCGAATCACGTCGTCCCACGCGGCATTCCGCTTGGCGGCGGGAACGGCAATGCTGCCTGCGAGCGACAGAAAGTCCGGAGTGCGTGCGAGCACGGCTCGGTGTCCTTCGACGCGGAAGATGACGTCGTCGCCTTCGTCGAGGCCGAGCGCGTCACGAACGCTCTTCGGAACGGTCAACTGCCCTTTCGAACTGATCTTCGCGGTGTTCTCCAACTGGTCCTCCTTACCTGGGGTCAAATGTAAGGATATCGGGC
>CAXBAZ010000588.1:0-3221 GCA_963973395.1 uncultured Acidimicrobiaceae bacterium | reverse complement strand
CGGAGCCGCGTCGGTGCCGAGCGAGCCGTCGAATGCGGCCATCGCAGCGCTGATCGCGGACTCGCGGGCGGCGGCGGTGGGGGCCGGT
The DNA here is from genome assembly GCA_963973395.1 of uncultured Acidimicrobiaceae bacterium. Lineage (GTDB taxonomy): Bacteria > Actinomycetota > Acidimicrobiia > Acidimicrobiales > Ilumatobacteraceae > Ilumatobacter. The sequence continues at coordinate 3,133 of CAXBAZ010000588.1, read as the reverse complement.
ACGTCGCGCACGCCGGCCTGCAGCGCGCGGAGCTGTTCGACCTCGGTCATCACCTCGGGGTCGGCTTCGGCGATCCGACGTTCGTCGGCGGTGAGTTCACCGTCGAGGTACGCGTTCGCGAGGAAGAACTGCTCGTCGTTCATGGGTCGTTGGGGGGACTGGTCGTTGGACGTTCCGCAGGGGGCTCCTGGTTCCCGAGTTTCCCGACGAGCATGCGCCGACCCCGAGCGATCCGTGATTTGACGGTACCGACCGGGATGTCGAGTGCCGCCGCGATCTCGGCATAGTCGAGGTCGCCGACGTCGCGCATGACCACGGCCGCTCTGAACTCGTCGGGCAGGTCGGCGAGTGCGGCGTCGATCGTGATCCGGTCGGCGACGTCGTCGATGTGGCGGTGGGCGAGCTCGTCGGTCGGTTCGGGGGCTTCGCCGTCGTCGTCGACGACGTGGAACTGCGGCCGGCGCTTGCGCTTGCGGAGTTCGTCGAGCGCCGTGTTCGTCGCGATCCGGTACACCCAGGTGGCGAACGCCGATCGGCCGTCGAACTTGTGGATGTTGCGGACCACACGGATCATCGCCTCCTGGGCGGCGTCGTCGGCGTCGCGGGTACTGCCCGCGATCCGGCGACAGACGGCGTGTGCCCGGTCGTAGTGCCGGCGGAGGAGCAGGTCCATGGCGGCACCGTCGCCACGCTGGGCCGCCGCGACGAGATCCTCGTCGGTGCGATCGAGGGTGCTCACGGCCCGAAGGAGATCTCGCCGAGCCGACCCCGATAGGGGTTCGCCGAGGTGCACACCTCGTCGGGGCCGAGTTCCTTCAGCCAGACGAGCAGATAGTTCGCCGGTTCGGTGATCTCGACCTCGATCGTGCCGGGGGTGTCGTCGAACCGGGTGTCGCCGACCTGGCTCCAACCGTCGAGCTGCGTGGGCGCGGCTGCACCGGTCGCCGTCATCACGTCGATCTGGTACGGCCCGTTCGCCGACTGCACGGACAGCGTGCCGGTGGCGGCGCCGTTCAGCCCGAGGATGAGCCCGACACCGCTCTTGCCGCCCATGTAGCGGTCTTGGTAGCACTCGGTCGGCCACATCGTGCTCTCGCTGCCGTCGGCGATCGCCAGGCTGGCTTGGGCGTCGTTCTCCTGGCCGTTGTCGCCGTCGGGATCAAAGGCCTGCACGGTCACGATGCGGGCGTCGGCACCGGCGACCGCGTCCGGTCCGGCGGCCGCATCGGGTCCGGCGCCGTCGCTGCTCGCCTCGCCGTCCTCGCCGTCGGCGGGGGCGCCGGTCTCGGCGCCGTCCGCCTCGGCGCCGTCGGGTGTGCTGGTCACCATCGGCAGGTCGTCGGGGGCGTCACCGCGGTTGACGCTGACGAACAGCACCACGGCGACGACCAACGCGACCGCGAGGAGCGCGCCGACGGCGACGAGGCTCGGCGTCCACCGTTGCTCGTCCTGACGCGCGGGAGTACCCCGGATCGGTGCCGGCGCCGACGGGGTGGTGTCGCGCCGGGCGCCCGGTGCGACAACCGTGTCGGCCGCGTCGGCCGCGTCGGCGACATCGTCGGCGGTATCGGCCATCGGTCGTCGGCGGGGCGAACGGGTGACGGGGACGGCACCGCTCACGTGCGGATCGCCGGGCACGCCCGGGCCCGCGCCGAGCGCTCGCGTGGGAGGGTTGGCGATGCGCGGCGGCGGATCGGCCGGCGTGCCGTCGATCGTGGGCGGAGTGGTGTCGACGGCGAGCAGTGCGCCGCGCAGGTCGGTGCCGGACTGCGGTCGATGGGCGGGGTTCCGGGCGAGCGTCTTGTGGATCAGGTTGACGAGCCCGATCGGCAGCGTCGGGCGCAGGTGACCGAGGTCGGTCGGGTCGCGCTGCAACCGGGCGAGGGCGGTGTCCGCATCGCTCTCACCGAGGAACGGCACCCGGCCGGCGAGGCACTCGTAGAGGACGAGGCCGAGCGAGTACAGGTCGGCGCGACCGTCGAGACGACGCCCGCGCACCTGCTCGGGGGAGAGGTACTTGGCCGTCCCCATCATCACGTTGTCGCTGGTCAGGTCGTCGTCGCCGACCTGGAGGCCCTTCGCGATGCCGAAGTCGGTGAGCAGCACCCGCCCATCGGAGGTCACGAGGATGTTGCCCGGCTTGACGTCGCGGTGTACGAACCCGGCGCGGTGGGCTTCGTCGAGCGCCCCTGCGATCGCGGCGCCGATGTGGATCGTCAACTCGGGACCGAGGCGACGCTGTGAGTCGAGCAGCTGGCGGAGGCTCTTGCCGTCGACGAGTTGCATCACGACGGCCTGGCGACCCTCGTGCACGAACACGTCGTGCACGGCGACGATGTTCGGATGCGTCAGGCGGGCGACGGCGATCGCCTCACGACGGAACCGTTCGGTGACGACAGGGTCGGTGGCGAGGTTGGTCTTCAACCACTTGACCGCCACCTTGCGATCGAGGTCGGTGTCGGTGGCGACCCAGACCTCGGCCATGCCACCCTGGCCGATGCGACGTTCCAGCTGATACCGGTCCGCGAGCAGTGCGTCCGCGGGCGCCTGCGAGGGGTTGGGTGCACTGGAGGCCATGATCGGACGTCACGCTAGTGGGCTGGCACCCACCGAAACCGTCATTGGATCGCCGGTGTGCCGTCGTCGCGCGGCGTCAGCTCACGCCCTGACGTCGAACGCGACGCCCATCGTGCCGCGACCGGCGTGTGTGCCGATCACCGGACCGATCTCCCCGATGACGATCTCGCCGTCGTAGTGGGGGCGGAGCAGCTCGACGAACTGGTCGACGTCGCTGCAGTCGGCGTGGAGCACGGCGAGGTCGCTGATGCGGCCCTCGTACTCGGTGACCTTGTCGACCAGGAACTTGAGCGCCTTGGTGCGGGTGCGCTGCTTGCCCCCCTGCTCCACCGCACCGTCGACGACCTCGATGATCGGCTTGATGGCGAGTGCCGTGGCGAGCAGGGCCTTCGCGTTGCCGATCCGACCGCCCTTCTTGAGGTTCTCGAGCGTGTCGAGCGCGCCGAAGACCTTCGTGCGAGCGGCCCGGTCGGTGGCGAGGGCTTCGACCTCGTCGAGCGAGGCACCGGAGGCGGCCAGGCGGGCGCAGGCGAGCACGATCGTGCCGACGCCGAGC
>CAXBAZ010000587.1:0-3224 GCA_963973395.1 uncultured Acidimicrobiaceae bacterium | reverse complement strand
GAAGCCGAGGCCCGGGGTGCCGCTAAGGCAGCGCTCGCAGGGGTCGAAGGGGTCCTGCGCTTTTCGGTCGTCGCATGGGCACACCTGATCGCTGGTGACGACTGGCAACAACCGATTGCGGACGTCGCCGGCAAGTCGAGTCATCTGTCGTTTGGAGACTGGCGGCGAGCGTTCACCGAGCTCCCCGCCAGACATGCAGCCAACCACGAAGCACTCGGTCGAGCGTCCGGCCGATTGCGTCAGTCGCGAGTAGGCCCACCGCTCGACAGGGTCGTTGGGTTGAGAAACGACATCGACCACCCCGACCGGGCGCCCTGGGGACGTGTCCGTCTGGAAGCTCCAGAGGTATTGGGAAACATCATCCGCTCGCTCCGCGCGGCCAACGACAAAGGTGCGCTCCCGCGCGTCCTTCAGCCGTCTACAGAGACCCGGGATCCCTATGGACGGATCACGCTTCGGCTGGTGGGGTACGGCGGCCGCTCAACGGAGTTCCTGATGACACGGCCGTCCGATCTGACGATTCCCATCGTGTACTTTCCGGGGGAATCGAATCCGCGCGAGGTGCATCCGGCGTCGCTTCCGGCACCAGACGTGCAGGAACGCGCCGGCCTCTACTGAACTGGACGGCCGAAACACCTGCCGATTCACGAGAACTACCTCGCGGCAGCCGTGATGCCGGCCGCTGGTCAGCGGCATGACGGCTCCTCCAGGGGCGCCTGTCCTCGCACCCAAACGCCGGCACGCGTGGGTTCTGATTCACCGAGAATTGTCAGCGCTCGTCGCTACGGCTTCGACCCAGCAGGTCGTCCAGATCCGCTGTCAGCTCGCGCTGCTTGCCTTCGTAGAGGTGGCCGTAGACGTTCATGGTGACGCCGATCTCGGTGTGGCCCATGCGCTCGCTGATCGCCTTCGGGTGGGCGCCCAGGTCGATGAGGAGCGAGGCGTGGCTGTGCCGCAGGTCGTACGGGCGGATGCGGGGCAGACCCGCTTGGTCACACGCACGGCTCACGATTCGCCAGAGCGTGTGGTCGAGCATCGCCTTGCCCTCTGGTGACACGAAGACTCGATCCTCGAGTTCCAGGGTGTGGCCGACAGGCTTGGCGCGACGTGCGACCTGGGCCGCGAGTTCCAGCATCAGCCAGTCGGGGAGCGGAATGTTTCGCAGGCCGCTCGCCGTCTTCGGTCCCTTCACGACCAGCTCGCCCTTCACCCACATCTGCACCTCGTTGACGCTGATCGTTTGCTGGTCGAAGTCGACGTCCATTACTCGCAGCCCGCACAGCTCGGAGGGTCGTAGGCCGGCCAAGGCCAGCAGCCAGACGGCCGTGCGGTATCGCTCGTCGGTGTGCTCGACAAGCAGGTCGACTTGCCGCATGGTGAGCACCTTCGTCCGTTTACGTGCGGTGGGCATGCTGTGGCCGGCCGCCGGGTTCTCCCGGATCACTCGGGCCTTCATCGCCGTCTTCATGATCTGCGCAAGCACGGACAGCGTCTCTCGGACTGTCTTTGGGCTGAGGCCCTGCTCCAGCAGCGACGTTGCGTAGAGCTCGACTTCCACCCAGTCGATCGAGTTGATCTTCCGGCCGCTGAAGCGCGGCCGAAGGTGAATCCGCAGAATCTTGTCGTAGCCGCGACGAGTCGAAGGTGCGAGCTTGATCGTGGTCTTCCACCAGACGTCGACCCAGTCGTCGAAGCGGCTCTTGTCGGCGCGTGGGTCGATCCACTCGCTCTTCTGCATGTCCGTTCCGATCCGCTCCAGGAACTTCTCGGCATCGGCCTTGCGGGCGAACGTCTTGCTGCGGTCCTTGCCGGCGGGGTCGGTATACCTCGCCTTCCACTTCGTGTCGCGCGTGCCCTTCTTGACCTGGCGCCCCGTGGCGCGATCGTCCACCCACGTGAACTTGGTGGGCTCGACGAAGCCCATGACTCACCTCCCGACGAGATCTTGGATCTCGGGCTCGACGCTGGCGGGCCGGATTCGGCGAGTCGCGCGCTGATGGCGCTGATGCCATTCTATGCGCTGCATCGGAACCAGGTCGTGAGGTCGTTGCGGACGGTGAGTGGAGCGTCCCGCCATTCCCAGTCGTCCCAGATCGAGGACTGCACGAGCGTGAACGAGCGTGCGATGAGCACCTGCCCGAACAGCGCTCGATGAGCCGGCCCGGCGACCGAGTAGACACGGCGGCGGGGTCGTAGCCAGTCGACGTCGCACCGCCAGTATCTGACGGTCTGGTCCTCGAACTCGAGCGTGTAGAAAGTCGACATCAGGTTCTCGAAGTCGGCTTCACTGTTGACCAATTCGGGGTGGGCGAGTTCGTCCGGCATATGCGTTCGGAGTGCCATGTGTTCGGTGCCGAAAAGGTTGTGCCACGAGTGGTCGTCGACGAGGAACGCTCCCTCGCAGAAGCTCGCGACGGCCGGGTTGTCGGTCGGCCACCATTGGTCGTGCTGCATGAACCGACCGGGCAGCGGGTACCGAGACACGAGAGCCAGATGTGCGTGTGCACCTCGGCCCGGTCACGACGCGTTCCGTTCTGCCGACGGCGCGACCCGGGTGGCGTCGAGCCAACGGTTGACCTCGTCGACATCGAACCGAAGAAGCCGGCCCCACTTGTGGAACGGGATGCGCCGCTCGCTGACGAGTCGGCGAACGTGCCGCACCGACACCCCTAGATTGTCCGCGAGTTCATCAATCGAGATTAGCCGGCGGACGGCGGGAGGGCGACCGGACGAAGTTATGAGCTGTCGTGCCATTCGCCCACCGTGAACACGTGACGTCACGGATCACCACCCGATACGGGAGATAGGCCCCGAAGGTTCTGCGCCGAACGGGGGATGTTGCTCCACTGCTCGGGAGACGAGAACCGGTACTCCGGTATGAGCTGGCATGGGCAACCCGGGCAGTAGGGTTATGACGTCACGGGCCCTGAGCTGGCCACTCTCGGCGGTCCGGTCGAACCTGTCTACGTGTCGAGGGTGGCGAGCGTGATTTGGTCGCACCAGGCGTCGCTGCGTTCGGTCAGCCGGTGGGCGAGCAGGTCACGGGAGTGGCCCTCTGCAGCGTGAGGAGCCGGTTTCGGTCCAGGTCGACGATCTGGGTGGTGAACACGGTCCGATGTTCGGCGGTGGTGTTCAGGAAACCGCTTCTCGTCGACATCAATCCGACGCACTGAACGTGACCCGGAATCCTGGACACGGGTTTATGCCAGATTCGGCTCTCCGTG
>CAXBAZ010000586.1:0-3225 GCA_963973395.1 uncultured Acidimicrobiaceae bacterium | reverse complement strand
GCCGATCAGAAGCGTCACGGTCGCGTTGGCGCCCGCCGTGCCGGTGAAGGTCAGGCTCGTCGCATTCGTGACCTCGTCGGTCGACGAGTTGCCCGAGTCCGCCGCCGTCGCAAGGTCGGGCGTGCTTGCCGCGGTCGGAACGGTGGCGTCGAGCGTAACGCCGAGCGCAGCGGAGGCGGCGCCGAGGTTACCCGCCGCGTCCTCGGCGCGAGCGGTGAATGCGTGGACACCTTCGGCCAGTGTCGAACCGGTCACCGACCAATTGCCATTCTCGTCGGCCGTGGCGCTGCCCACCTCCTCGCCGTCTGCGTACAGGCGCACGATGGCATTGGCTTCCGCCGTTCCTTCGAACGTTGGGGTCGTGTCGTTGGTGATGTCGTCGGTGCTCGACACGCCGCTGTCGCTCGCAGCGGCCAGATCCGGCGCGGACGGTGCGGCCGGGGCGACGTTGTCGACGATCTTCAGCCTGGCGACATCCGTCGCCGCCGAGAACGCCGTGGTACCGCCGTTCGTCGACACGTCCGCAATCTGGCCGGCGGTCCCGGCCGTCTGGTCCCAGGCGCGGAAGGTGATGCCGGCCAGGGCGCGCGCCTCGTTGCCCGCAGGGTCGAAGTACAGACGCTCCACGCCGCGCAGCAGCAGTGCCTCGTCCGCCTGAGGGATCGTCACGGCCTGCCAGTTCGTTCCGCCGTCGAGGGACATGTACCAGCTGCCGAGACTGGTATCGAAGGCGGTCACCGCGATGCCGAGCTGTGCATCCGCGTCGGGATCCGTGACGTTGCGTTCCAGCGACACCAGGTCCGACACGAGCGTGCCGACGGCACCGACCGGCGCGCCGTCGTCGCTCAGCGACGTCAGCGTCACGATGCGGTCGCTGCCGGTCGGCCCGTCGCTGGTGTTGCGGTAGGTCATGCCATCGACGACGGAGGCGAGCGTTTCACCGGAGACGCCGGCTCCGCTCGACAGGGTCACCGTGGCGTCGTCTCCGGCAACTGCGACACTGACCGAAAGGCCGTTGAGGTCCGTCGTGGTCGTCGTGCCGTCCGTCAGGATCACGTCCGTGCCGTCGATACCGAGGATTTCGGCATCGCCGTCGCCGACGCCCGAAACCGTGAGGACGAGTTGCGTCAGGCTCTGCCCGTCGTCGTTGGCGCCGGCCACGACGCCGTCGAAGAGATCGACGGCCTCGCCGTTCTCGATGAAGGTCGGATCGGCACCGGTCGCCGTCAGGGACGGCGCAGCTTCCTGCGGCTCCGCCGGAAGGATCAGGAAGTCGTCGAAGGAGCCCATCAGAGCGTAATCGTAGTTGTCGCGCCAGTTCGAGCTGACGCGCACCTCGTCCACGTCGTCGAAATCGGATGGGAGGACGATTCCGGTCAGGCTGCTGCCCCAGGCGTTCTCGTAACGGAGGCTCTCCAACTGAACGCCGTCCCGATAGCCGGTGATCACGATGCCGCTGCTGTTCCCACTCTCGTCGGCCCAGGCGAAGCCCTGCAGATCGAACGCACCGCCGTTGACGGAGCTGATGACCAGGTAGTGCGGGCCGTTGCTCCAGTCGGTCGTGACATTTAGGGTCTGCGCCGTCGCATCGTAGTTCATGCCGTAGGCCTCGCCGTCCGCGATCGGGACGAGGTCGGCGTAGGCGATGTCGAGGCCGCTACTGGTCGCGAGAAACTGGATGCCGCCGAGGTCTGCGTCGGAGACCGTGAAGGCGTTGGTATAGCTCTCCTCCGCCAGCCCATCCGGTGCCGTCGCGAAATCAACGTCGGCGATGCTCCCGGCGGTGACCGCCACGATCGCACGACCGCTGAGCGCGTCGGCGGAGCTGAACGCGTCGCCGTCGGCCGCCTGGAACTGGATCGCCCTCTCGCCGGTGCCGGCCGGATCCAAGGTGATCGACCGCATGACCTCCTGGTACTGCGCCGCCGTGGCGGTCCCGGAGAGCGTCAGGACCCCCGTGCCGCCGTCATAGTCGGCGGTGATGCCGTGCTGCTCGACCGCGGCGAGAACATCGCCGGCGGCGAAGCCGGACACGATCTTGACGGTGGCGCCGGCGATCGACGTGTCGTCGAGATCGGTGAGTTCGAGCGCGGCCGCGATCGCGGCCGGGCCGCCGTCCGCCGCGATAGCGAGCGGCGCCCGCGCCTCGTCGACGAGGGGGGCGAGATTGCCGTTCCACACGACGATCGACGGATCGAAGGCGGCGACCGACGAACCGTCGATGCCGATGGCGGTGACCTGGGTCGTCTCGCCCGTCGTCGGGTCGACGCGGTAGATTTCGCGCTCGTTGTCGGGCCCGGCGGCGAAATAGATCGCCCCGTCGGCAAAGGTCAGGCCGGCCGGACGCTGAATGCCGTTGTCGGCCAGATTGAGATCTGTCAGCTGCGTGACGTCGCCGGTGCCGTTGTAGCGCAGCACGTCGACGTCGTGGGTACCGTCGACGCCGGCGGTGAAATAGAGCTGCCCGTTCAGGACGACGACCTCGCCGAAATAGCCACCGGGATCGTACTCCTCGGTCACGGCGCCGTTCTCGAGCGAGAACAGGCGCGGGTCGCTGTTCGCAGCACCGACGTATGCCGTGAAGAACAGCTTCCCGTCGAATTCGGTGAAGTTGGTCGCATAGGAAGAGTTCACGCCGCTGGCAATCTCGGCCACGAACGCAGTCGAACTGCCGTCGTAGGTCCACAGCTCGCGATCGGTGCTGGTCGCGTCCGTGCCGCCGCTGACGTAGAGCAGGCCGTTCGAGGCGAACAGGGAAGAGGCGTTGTACAGGTCGAAGCCGGGTGCGGCCTCGACCTCGGTGCCCGTCCAGCGCATGAGTTCGGAGACGGCATGACCGCCGACGACGGCGGAGTTCACCGCGACGAAGTACAGATTGCCGTCGTACACGGCCGGCTTGATGTGGCCGAAGACGCCGCTGGAGAGATCCGTCACCAGTCCGACGGTACCGCTGTCGGGATCGAACCGCCCGACCTGGACCTGGCCGGACTCGTCCTTGGCCGTGAAATAAAGATCGTCCTGGAAGACCACGAAGTTGCCCAGCGCCGTTTCGCCGTCGCCGGTCGTCGTTCCCAATTCGCCGAGGAACTCGACCTCGGTACCGTTGAAGCGGCCGAGCCCCTCGTAGATGCCGTTGGCACCGGACGTGAAGCCGCCGTACAGCTGGCCGTCGAACATGAAGAGCTCGCCGGTCAGACCGTCCGTCGTCTCCGGGGCGAAGTCCAC
>CAXBAZ010000585.1:0-3230 GCA_963973395.1 uncultured Acidimicrobiaceae bacterium | reverse complement strand
GATCGGTGCGGTCGCGGCCGCCGCCGTGTCGAAGTCGAGGGTCCAGTGGATCGGGGTGTACCTGGCACTGGGGGGCATCTGCTGGCTCGGGTTGCACGAAGCGCACATTCACCCGACGCTTGCCGGTGTCGTGTTCGGCATGATGGCACCCGTCACCCCGGTCAGGGCGAGCTCGCTCGTCGACGCCGACCAGCTGGCCACCACCCCCACGGTGACCAACGCGATCCGGGTCTCCGAGCAGGCCAGGCAGTCGGTGTCGGTGGTCGAGTGGCTCGAGCACAAGCTGCACCCGTATTCGGCCTTCCTCATCGTCCCGCTCTTCGCGCTGGCGAATGCCGGCATCCGCATCCCGGCGTCGACGCTCGACGACGCGTTCTCCGACCCGGTCACGTGGGGCGTGATCCTCGGGCTGGTGGTCGGCAAGACGATCGGCATCACCACGTTCACGCTCGCCGCCGTCGCCCTCCGGGTCGGCAAGCTCCCGGTCGGGGTGACGCCTCGCTACGTGCTCGGTGCGGGCGCGCTGGGCGGGATCGGCTTCACGGTGTCGCTGTTCGTGACCGAACTCGCCTTCGGCGAGGAAGCCGTCGGCACCAACGCCCGGCTGGGCGTACTGGTCGCGTCACTGCTCGCCGCCACGATCGGTACCGCGATGCTGGTTCCCGGCCGCGTCGACGACGACCGCTCGATGGACGAGAACTTTCCGGAACCGATCGTCGGGTGAAACCGGGCGTCGCCGCTGCAGTACCCGTCGCGGGCGCCCATCGGCTAGAACGTGCACCTACGGCGAGTTCGGCACACGGCTGAACTCGCCGTCGTCATACCCATGATCCTCGCCGCCTCCGAATCAGCCATCGGTCCGACGCTCGCCGTCATCGTCGGCGTCGGGATGGCCGCGCAGTGGTTGGCGTGGCGCTCACAGATCCCGTCGATCATCCTGCTCCTCGTGGCCGGTCTCGTGCTGGGCCCCGTCACCGGCGTCGTCGACCCCGACGAGTTGCTCGGGGGCACGCTCTTCCCGATCGTCTCGATCTCGGTCGCGCTGATCCTGTTCGAGGGCGGGCTCGACCTGCCGCCGCGCGAACTGAAGGCGACCGGCTCCGTGGTTCGTCGACTGATCACGATCGGCGCGGTGATCACCTTCTTCGTGGCGATCTGGGGCGCGGAGCAGCTGTTCGACATCAGCCGCGGCGCGGCGGCCGTGTTGGCCGCCGTGCTGGTCGTGACCGGCCCCACGGTCGTCGGCCCGCTGCTGCGGTTCGTGCGCCCGAACGGCCGCACGGGTCCCATGCTGCGGGCCGAGGGCATCCTGATCGACCCGATCGGCGCAACCGCCTCGCTGATCGCGTTCGAGGCCGCGCTCATCGAGGACACCGGCGAGGCGCTCGGCACGATCCTCGGAGTCATCGGTCTCACGCTCGCGGCGGGCATCGGGATCGGGTTCGTGGCGGCCTACATCCTCGACCACGCCCTGCGCCGGTTCCTGATCCCCGACCATCTCGGCAATCCGATCGCGCTGGCGTTCGTCGTCGTCGCGTTCGTCGTCAGCAACGAGGTGCAGGAGGAAGCCGGCCTCCTCACCGTCACGGTGATGGGTATCTGGCTGGCCCGTCGCGACACCGCCGCGGTGCGGCAGCTGCTCGAGTTCAACGAGAGTCTCCGCACCCTGCTCATCTCCGCGTTGTTCATCCTGCTCGCAGCCCGGATCGAGACCAGCCAGCTGCGCGACGTCGCGCTGCCGTCGCTGGCGTTCCTGGCACTGCTCGTCTTCGTGGGCCGCCCGCTGACCGTGATCGTCTCGACGGTTCGGAGCGCACTGTCGTGGAAGGAGCGGGTGTTCCTGATGGCCATGGCCCCGCGCGGCATCGTCGCCGCGGCCGTGTCGGCGATCTTCGCACTCCGCCTCGAGGAGGAGGGCGTCCGGGGCGCCGAGCTGATCGTGCCGATCGTGTTCCTCGTGATCATCGGCACGATCGTCATCTACGGATTCCTCGCCGGACCGATCGCCCGGATCCTCGGTCTGGCCGAGGCCCGCGCGAACGGGGTGCTCATCGTCGGGGCCCATTCGGTGGCACGCGGCCTCGCATCGTCGCTGCGCGACCAGGGAGTGATCACGATGCTGGTCGACACCGACCCGTACAACGTCACCCGTTCGGTCGCGCTGGGGCTGCCCGCCCGCCGTCTGAGTGTGCTGACCGAGGAGGCCGCGCACGACCTCGACCTGCGTGGCATCGGGCGCATCCTGGCGATGACACCGAACGACGAGGTCAACGCGCTCGCGACCAGCCGGTTCTCGCGTCAGTTCGGCCGGCGCGAGACCTTCCAGCTCGCCCCCAACGCCGAGCAGCGCAGCGGCGCCCTGCCCGAGGAACTGCTGGGGCGGATCGTCGGCATCGACGGCCTCGACTACGCGACGGTCGACGAGCGGGCCCGCCAGGGTTGGCGGGTGCGATCGGCCGATGCTTCGCCGTCGATCGCGGCGATGACCGAGGGTGGTCTGTTCATCCCGCTCGCCCGGGTGTTCGACGAACAGCTCGGGTTCATCTGCCGCAACGACCCGGTCCCGACCCAGGGCACCGTCATCGGTCTCGCAGCTCCGTCGGTCCAGAAGGAACTCGACGGCGTCAACGGGGCCGCCAAGTAGACGCGACGATGTCCGAGTACCTGTTCGTGTACGGCACACTCCGGCCCGGCGATGTCAGGTGGCCGCTCCTCGAGCGGTACGTCGACGACGAGGGCGACGACGACGCGGCGCCCGGCCAGGTGTTCGACACGGGCCTCGACTATCCGGCCGCGGTGTTCGGCGAGGGTGGCCGGATCCGCGGTCGCACGTACCGGTTGAACGCGGCACTGCTCGCCGAGGCACTCGCCGTGCTCGACGAGGAGGAGGACACCGTGGCCGGGCTGTACCGCCGTGTGCGGATCACGACCGAGAGCGGCACCGAGGCGTGGGCGTACGCGTACGGAGACGGTCTCGAGCTGACCCTCATCCCTTCGGGAGACTGGCTCGACCGACCCGTTCGATGACCATGGGCACGGGTCCCGACCGGCGTCACGACCGGCCGGCCGTGTGACGGACGACGAACTCGCCGATCTCGGCGATCGACCTGCGTGCTTCCGGGACGATCGGGGCCATCAGGTGCCAGACGTGCCAGAGGTCGTCGACGACACGGAGCTCGACGTCGACCCCCACTGCGGAGGCCCGAGCGGCGAACGACTCGCTGTCGCTG
>CAXBAZ010000584.1:0-3231 GCA_963973395.1 uncultured Acidimicrobiaceae bacterium | reverse complement strand
CAACCGTGCGCCGTCATCTCGTTCGGTGCACAGGCCGACACCGACGCCGCCGTCGCGGCGGCCAAGGCGGCGTTCGCGTCGTGGAGCCTGACCGAGCCCGCCGAGCGGATCGCCCTGCTGGAGAAGCTGCTCGAGGTCTACACCGCTCGGTACGGTGAGATGGCCGAGGCCATCTCACTCGAGATGGGTGCACCGATCTCGATGGCGCAGACAGCGCAGGCCGGCTCGGGCACGTGGCACCTCCAGAACTTCATCGAGGAGCTCAAGAAGTTCGAGTTCGATCGTCCGCTCGGCGAACACGCTCCGGGTGATCGGATCCTCTACGAGCCGGTCGGCGTGTGCGCCCTGATCACGCCGTGGAACTGGCCGATGAACCAGGTGACGCTCAAGGTGGCGCCCGCCCTCGGCGTCGGCTGCACGATGGTGCTCAAACCGTCCGAGGTGGCCCCCCTGTCGTCGTACCTCTTCGCCGACATGGTGCACGAGGCCGGTTTCCCCGCCGGCGTCTTCAACATGGTCAACGGCGACGGTCCCGGCGTCGGCACCCAGCTGTCGGGCCATCCCGACGTCGACATGGTCTCGTTCACCGGCTCGACCCGCGCCGGCGTGGCGATCACGAAGAACGCTGCCGACTCCGTCAAGCGGGTGGCGCTCGAACTCGGCGGCAAGGGCGCCAACATCATCTTCGAGGATGCCGACGAGCAGGCCGTCGTGCGCGGCGTGCGGCACTGCTTCAACAACAGCGGACAGTCGTGCAACGCACCGACCCGCATGCTCGTGCACCGCTCCCGATACGACCAAGCGATCGCCGAGGCCGAGAAGGCCGCCACCCAGACGGCGGTGAACAACGCCCACGAGGAGGGCCGCCACATCGGACCCGTCGTGTCCGAGGTGCAGTGGAACAAGATCCAGGGCCTCATCAGCACGGGCGAGGAGGAAGGTGCCCGCCTGGTCGCGGGTGGCACCGGGCGGCCGGAGGGCTTCGACGCCGGCTACTTCGTCCGGCCGACGGTGTTCGCCGACGTGACGCCGGACATGACGATCGCGAAGGAGGAGATCTTCGGTCCGGTGCTGTCGATCATGCCGTTCGACACCGAGGACGAGGCGATCGCGATCGCCAACGACACCGCGTACGGGCTGACCAACTACGTGCAGACACAAGACCCCGAGCGGGCGCGGCGGGTCGCTCGTCGGTTGCGTTCGGGAATGGTCGAGATGAACGGCACGTCGCGCGGTGCCGGGTCGCCGTTCGGGGGCTACGGCCAGTCGGGCAACGGCCGCGAAGGTGGCACGTGGGGCATCGAGGAGTTCTGCGAGGTCAAGTCGGTCAGCGGCTGGAACCCCACCGACTGACCGGTCCCGCCTGGTCAGCTGGGTCGTCCCGCCGATTCCGGCCGCGACCGCGGGGACCGCGACACGCAGGTGGCCGCGCCGCTGCCACCTTGGAAAGGTCGTCGCCTCGCTGGGCGCCGGCGGCCCGACGTTGAGAACACTGCGACATGGCCGATACTGGTCGGGTGAGACGAAGCTTGGTGGCCGGATTTGGTGGCGTGATGGCCGCGGTGGTCGTCGCATCCCTCGTGGGCGCTGCGATCAACCGCATCGACGGTCCCGCGACCGCCGACGTCGAAGCCGACCGTGTGGCCGGCGTCATCGTGACCGACCCGGATGTCGTGGGTGGCCCGAGCCTCGATCCCTTCGTCTGCCGTGACTATCGGGCATCGGTCGCGGGCAGGGTCAGCGACCCGTCGCTCTCGGAGATCTCCGGCATGGCCCGCGGCCGGCGAGACGAGTCGGTCCTGTGGGTCCACGAGGATTCCGGGGCGCCGCCCGTCGTGCACGCCCTGGGTCTCGACGGCACCATGCGCAAGACGTTCCGGCTTGCCGGCGCCGCGGCGAAGGACTGGGAAGACATGTCGATCGGGCCGGGGCCCGAGGCCGGAGTCCACTACCTCTACCTGGGTGACGTCGGCGACAACGGCAAGAAGCGCGACTCGATCGTCGTCTACCGTGTCCCGGAGCCGGCCGTGACCGGCGCCGGGTCGGCCACACTGTCCGGCGTCGAATCGATCACGCTCCGGTACCCGAACGGCCCCTACAACAGTGAGGCGATCGCGGTCGGGGCCGACGGCACCATCTACGTGATCACCAAGTCCAAGGGCACCAAGGTCTACATGGCACCGTTCCCCCAGTCGACGAGCAGCGTGATCACGATGCGGGAAGTGCCGGCCGGGATACTCGCGTCGCGAACCGACATGTCGGGAGCCGACATCAGGATGGACGGCCGAGCATTGATCGTCCGCGGCTACCGGAGCGCCTGGACCTGGCCGATCCGCCCCGGCGAATCGATGGAGACGACGCTCGCTCGGACGCCGTGCACGACACCGGGATTTCGTGACGAGACGCAGGGTGAATCGGTCGGCTTCCTCGCCAACGACGGCTCGTACACGACCACCGGCGAGATGTCGCGGGCTCCCGTCCGACAGTTCACGCGCTGAGCGTCGGTCGCGCCGCCCGATGCTGGCTCGGTCCCACGGCACCGAGATCGAAAGGGTCGACGCCAAGCTGTCGGACCGCGTCGCCGCTGGCCACAACGAATGCCACACGACTCGGGGAGCGCGATGATGGCTGCGCAACCGACCAACGGATCGTGAGGAGGAATGCACCGTGAGCTCGATCGCACGTCGGATGTTCGAGCTCGTGGAGCCGATCGGCGTCATTCCCTACTCGGCCGACGAACCCGCGGAGGCGATGTTCGCGCTCGGGTTCACCAACTACTGGGACACGTACTTCGCCGGACGGGCGGCGCCACTGGGTCTGGCCACGGCAGAGGTGGTGGACGCGCTCTTCTACAACTTCGCTCCCGGAGAGGTGGCCCGACACATTCCCAAGGTGTGGAACACCACCACCCCCGAAGCGGCGGTCGCTGCTCGCCAGGCCGGCTGCGTCGCGGCGTTGCGGCGGATACTCGGCGATCACGTCGACTCTGCCGGTTTCGCCCGCTGCGCCGAGCTGTTGACCAAGGCAGCCAGCAGCGCACCGTGGGAGGGTCGGCCCATGTACGCCGCGCTGCGGGCGATCCCGATCCCCGACGACATGGTGGCCCGCCTTTTCCATGCGGCTTCCTTACTGCGTGAGCACCGTGGCGACGGACACATCGCAGCTCTCATGATCGAGGGTGTCGGCCGACTCGAGGCGCACGTGCTGCTCGCCCTCCACCAGGGCATGCCC
>CAXBAZ010000583.1:0-3238 GCA_963973395.1 uncultured Acidimicrobiaceae bacterium | reverse complement strand
CCTCGGGATCGACTCCTCGGCCGACCTGTTCGACCCCCTGCTCAATGTGCGGGCGGCGTACGCGATCTGGCAGCGGTCGGGCAACACGTGGACCGCTTGGTCGACCTACGACGGCTGACCGCCGACGACGTCGGCGAACCCGAGTGGGGTTCGCCACACGATCGGTCTAGAATCTCTCCTGCTCAGCGCCCGTAGCTCAACGGATAGAGCATCTGACTACGGATCAGAAGGTTAGGAGTTCGAATCTCTTCGGGCGCGCTGGAAATGTATGGCTCCCACCAGGAGCGATGCTCTGAGAGGGTCGGTCCGAGAGGACCGACCCTCGGGCGTTTTCCGCCCCATGTATGCGAGATGTATGCAAGGGAGGTCGTCATGGCCTGGAAGCAGACGAGCCATCCGACTGTTCAGAAGCAGCGCGACACGTGGGTCGTGCGTGCCGACGGCATCGACACCGTGTCCGGAGCGAGGAAGCCGCGCCAGCTCGGGAGCTATCCGTCCCGTCGCTCAGCTCGAGCGGCCGCCTCGTCAGCAGCCGCAGCCGGCGACGCTGGAGCGGAGCGCGACACGGTGGGAACCGTCGTCGATCGCTGGGTGACCGGCGTGGAACGAGCCGTCGCCGGGGAACGTCTCGGTGCCGTGGAAGCCGACATCGAGGCGCTCGCGGCAAGTTGACGTTCGCATCGGGGACCGAATCGCCGAGTCCATCGCATACTGGCAACGACGATCTTCGTCAACTGCTCGACGAACAACGTCGGGCCGCCGAGCGGCCGTCGCCACATCTCGACCTGGGCCTGTAGACCGGATTCCGCTCGAGCGAGCACTGGTGTGGGCGACGATCGAGCCGTCAGGTGCGTCTCCTGGTGCTCCGGGACGCGCGTGCGCGGTACCCTGAGCACATGGCTGGAGACGAGCGCCCTACGCTCGAAGAGTTGTCGCAGTTGAGCCCGAACGAACGGGCCGATCTCGCCCGGGCCGGGGTCGTGCGGGATTGGGAGCAGCTCGACGCTTCGGAGCAAGCGCACATTCAGGCCAAGACGGCCGAGCTTCGCCGCCGCCGGGCCGATGCCCAGACGTGAGGTTGTTGTCGACGACTCGTTCTTCGACTCGCTCGCTGCTCAGGTAGCCAGCGAGCGTGACGGATTCGGTCGGCCGTCACGCACCGACGTGTTGTCACTGGTGATCATGCCGCTCATGGATGTGCTCGCCGAGGACTACGAAGGCAACACCATCGAGGTCCCCGGGGACGACCTGTTCCGGGTGCTCGTGCAGGCGCGGAATGGATGCAGCGCGCGGCTCTCACCGATTGCGGCGCGTGAACAGATCCAGCACCAGGCTGATGATCAACGTGAGGATCACACTGCCGATGATCGAGACCCGGAATTCCCAGCCCGCGAGCGCTGCGACCACGTTGATCACAACGAGGATCAGCACCAAGGCGGCGATCTTGAAGAAGAAGTTCTTGCTCATGTTCACCTGCTGACGAGAGGTCGCGTCCGGTGCCGGACGTCGAGCGGCGCCTGCGAATCCATGTGGCAGCCCTCCCCACGACCCGTCGGTCTCACGCTCGACTCCATCGCGTGCTGCCCCGACGGGGAAGGTGTCCGCCCGCAGCGCGAAGTGATCACCTGCAGCTGACCGATCGCCGGTTCTGGCCGCAGCGACACATCAACTCGGCGCAACGGACCACGAGCCAGTGTTCCTCCGGCACCGTCGAGCACCGGTCGTCGGTGCATTCGGCCACGCCCACAACGTGCTCCACGAGCGTTCCGGTGCACACCTGTGGGCTGCGTTCGATCACCATGCCGGTGACGTACCCGCGCACTCGCGATCCCAATCGTGTCCCCGTCGACGCGCACGGCCCCGATGAACACGGCCCGACGAACACGGCCCGTCGACGTGCACGGCCCGACGAACACGGTCCGACGCTTCATCGTTCGATGTCCACAGTGCGCCCTCCCGCCGTGTCGGCCGGCATGGGTCGGAACGAATTTCGAGTCCCGGACGGTGAGCCCGGCACACGAGGCTGACCGGCGACAACGGGCTGATCGATGGGGCGACGACTCTGATCACCGACGTCGTCGGGCGGCCGATCGTGCGTTCCTGAGTTGCTGCCGGGCGTCGCGGAGCTGCGATTCGAGGTCGGACTCGGCATCGTGGGCCCTGTCGAGTTGCTGCTCCAGCTCGACGAGGCGAGTTCTCAACGTCTGTCGTTCGTGTTCGAGTTCGGACCGTTGCGACACAGTGTCGTCCAGTTCGCGGCGGATGCGCTCGACCGCCTCGGCAGCGGCCGAGGCGCGCTCTTCGGCCGCCTGACGGCGAGATCGGGCGGCCGCCACCTCGTCGTCCCGGTCGGGTCTCTCCTTGGCATTGTCGGGCTTCGTGGCCTCGCCACGCTCCGTCGGTTCGCGCATCGCCTCGATGCCGCGATCGGACAGCGCGGCAGCGAGCACGCCACGACGGAGCTGCACGGCGTCGTCCTCGGATGTCATGGCCGCCCGCAACGACTGTTCGACCTGCGAGACGACCGGTGCGCTCAGCGGCTCGCGCAGCTCGTCGACGTGCCGGCGGATCGCGCGCATCGTTTCCACGACGGTCTGCATCCGCTCCCGCATCACGGCACGGATCTCGTCACCGTCGCCGCGATCGACCGCCTCCCGCAGCCGGGCTCCGACGTCGAGCACGGCGTCGATCTCGTCGGCGTTCACCCTGGCGAACGAGTTCAACACCCGAGCCGCCGCCGTCGGCTTGCGGAGCGCGGCGATGGCGTCGGCCAGATCACCGTCGTCCCGCTGCTTCGCCGCCCGCACTGCGTCGGTCCGTCGGCGGACGAACTCGTCCGCGGGCTCGCGGTACAGGTCGTCCTGTATGTCGGCGAGGGTCGTGTCGGACATGGTGTCGACGGAGGATCGTCAGGATGCTCGCTGCGCTGTTCGCGCCGAACGCACCGCTTCGATCAGCTCGTCCTTCGTCATCGACGACCGTCCGGCGATGTCCAGATCCTGAGCGATCTCGTAGACGTCCGACTTGGAGCGGTCGGTGAGATCGTCGCCGCTGCCCGAGCGACGGCCGACGGGCTGGGCCTGGTGCCGGTTGCCGGGCCGGTGGCGGCGGGCGGCGTCGACGGATTGCTCGAGAACCGCCATGAGGTCGACCACCTCGGCGCTGGCGGCCTCTTCGGTCGTGGTGACGATCTCCTCGCCGGCGCGGGCGCGCTCGATCAGCTTCGAAAGATTGGTCT
>CAXBAZ010000582.1:0-3239 GCA_963973395.1 uncultured Acidimicrobiaceae bacterium | reverse complement strand
CCCGCCGTGAAGTCCTCGTAGAGCGGGCCGAGTCGCGAGGTGTCGAACATCGTGCCATCGTGGCATTCGCGAGTGGTTGCGAGCCACCTCGCAGCGCGTACGGTGGGGTCGTGAGCGACGAGCAGCGACCCTACGGCGGCGGCGGCGACAGCGACCCGGCGTTGAAGCGGGTTCGAACCCGCCACTTCCAACGCGCCAAGGAACAGGGCATCAAGATCACCGGTCTCACGAGCTACGACTTCCTGTCGGCCGCGATCTTCGACGAGGCCGGCATCGACTTCCTCCTCGTGGGCGACTCGGCCGGCAACACGGTGTTCGGGTACGACACCACGATCCCCGTCACGGTCGACGAGCTGATCCCGCTCACGCGCGCGGTCGTGCGCGGTGCCAGCCGGGCGTTCGTGATCGCCGACATGCCGTTCGGTTCGTACGAGAACGGT
This sequence comes from uncultured Acidimicrobiaceae bacterium, assembly GCA_963973395.1. Lineage (GTDB taxonomy): Bacteria > Actinomycetota > Acidimicrobiia > Acidimicrobiales > Ilumatobacteraceae > Ilumatobacter. The sequence goes on along the minus strand of CAXBAZ010000582.1, from coordinate 2,799 downwards.
CCCGACGAGGCACTCGCCACGGCGATCCGCTTCATGAAGGAGACCGGCTCGCACGCGGTCAAGCTCGAAGGGGGCGTCCGCAGCGCCAAGCAGATCAAGCGGGTCGTGCGGGCCGGGATCCCGGTGATGGGGCACATCGGATTCACGCCGCAGAGCGAGCACGGCCTCGGTGGCCACATCATCCAGGGTCGCGGCGACGACGGCGGTGAACAGTTGCTCGCCGACGCCCACGCCGTCGAGGACGCCGGCGCCTTCGCCGTCGTGCTCGAGATGGTGCCGTCGGCGATCGCCGGGCAGGTCACGAGTGAGCTCTCGATCCCGACGATCTCGGTCGGCGCGGGCCCCGAGTGCGACGGCCAACTGCTGGTGTGGAGCGACTGGGCCGGGTTCACCCGCGGTCGCATCCCGAAGTTCGTCAAGCAGTACGCCCGCGTCGCCGACACGCTGCTCGCCGCTGCGAAGGAGTTCCGCGAGGACGTCGAGTCCGGCGTGTATCCGGCGCGAGAGCACGAGTACGGCGAGTAGTCCGCCGTGTCGGACCTCCGACCGGTCCACCGCGTCCGGACCTACAAGCCGAGGCGACGGCAACTGACCCCCGCCCGCGCCGAGCTGCTCGAGCGGTTGCGGCCGCAGCTGTGTCTCGACGTCGAGGGTGGTCGGCTCGACCCGGCAGCCACGTTCGGACGTTCTGCGCCGCTGATCCTCGACATCGGGATCGGCCATGGCGATTCGCTGACCGACGCTGCCGCCGCCGAACCGGACATCGACGTCATCGGTGCCGACGTGCACACGCCGGGCATCGCCTCGACGCTGGCACGGATCGAATCGATGGGACTCGACAACGTCCGGCTCGTGCACGGCGACGCCCTCCGGTTCGCCGAACGGATCGAACCCGGTTCGCTCCGTTCGATCCGGATCTACTTCCCCGATCCGTGGCACAAGGCGCGCCACCGTGCGCGCCGGATGGCGAGTGCCGCCAACATGGATCTGTTCTGCAAGCTGCTCGCCCCCGCCGGCACGCTCCACGTCGCGACCGACATCGTCGACTACGCCCTGCAGGTGCAGCGCCTGGCCGATGCCCGCGACGAGTTGGTCGGTGGTGCGGTCGAACGCCCGGCGTGGCGCCCGGTCACCCGCTACGAGCGCAAGGGGCTCGACGCCGGCCGTACCGTCACCGACCTCATCTATCACCGCCGCTGACCACGGTACGGTTCGGACCATGTCGGTACCCGGTTCGGTCGCGGCGCGACGTCGCCCTCGACCGCTGCTGTCGCAGCGAGCCGAGGCCCAGCTCGGTCAGCGGCACCGCGAGGTGCTCGACGAACTCGAGACGCTGTTCCTGCACGAGGGATTCTCCGGGTTGAGCGTGCGCGAGTTGGCGGCGCACGTCGGGTGCTCCCGGCGAACGCTCTACGAGGTGGCGCCCTCGAAGGACGAACTGGTGCTCATCGTGCTCGACCGGTTCCTGCACCGCGTGGGCCGCGACGCATTGGACGCGATCGACACGTCGCGCTCCTTCGCCGACCAGATCACGGCCTACTTCCTCGGGGGCGTCGAGCTGCAGCGGCTGACGACGGTGTTCGGTGAAGACCTCGCCGACGACGCGGCGGCACGACGTCTGTTCGATCGTCACTACGGCTATGTGATGGCGGTGACCGAGCAGCTGGTCGCGGATGGTGTCGCGGCCGGTGAGTTCCGGTCGGTCGAGCCTGCGGTCGTCGCCGGGGTGCTCGCGGGGACGGGCATGTTCTTCCATCAGCCCGACGTCCAGAGCGACAGCGGGCTCGATCTCCAGCACGCGATCGACGGAGCTCTCGAACTCGTCGTCCGTTCGATCCGCGCCTGAATTGCGGCGGTGAGCCGCAGCCCGAGTTCGTGGCGGCGCGGGTCGACTGCCACGATGCTGACGTGAGCGAGTTCGAGCGTGAGACCAGGCCGGCGTCGGACGGCGACGGCGCCTGGACGACCGAACTGTCGACGGCCTGGAACATCGGCGACAGCGCGAACGGCGGGTACGCCCTCACACCTGTGCTCCGCGCCGCCGGCGAGTTGTGCGGTCACCCCGACCCGGTCTCGGTCACCACACACTTCCTGCGGCCCGTCCAGGGCGGGGGAGCGGGTCGGATCGAGGCACGCCTGGTGCGGTCGGGGCGGACCGTGTCGGTCGCCACGGGCACCTTGTACCAGGCGGGCGCCGACCGACTGGTCGTCAACGCCGTCTTCGGCGACGTGGCGTCCGGCCCAGCGGAAGATGGTGCCGGCGACGACGGCGGTGCGGGTGATCGGGCACCGGCGATCGAACGAACGCCACCGTCGATCCCGTCGCCCGACCGGTGCGTCGACCGGACCGAACTGCTCCAAGGGGTCGACCTGCCGATCGCGAGCCGGGTCGACGTGCGCATCGCACCGGCACGTGCCGTCGCGGGTGCGTCGCCCGACGCGGTGATGGAAGGATGGATCCGCCTCGCCGACGGCACGTCACCGTCGACGACGAGTCTGCCGCTGTTCGCGGACGCGTTCCCGCCGTCGCTGTTCGCCAAGTTCGGGCGGGTCGGATGGGTGCCGACCATCGAGTTGACGGTCCACGCCCGACGCCGTCCGGCCGACGGGTGGTGCCAGGCACGATTCGAGTGCGACGACCTGATCGGTGGACGGATGATCGAGACGGGCACGCTCTGGGACTCGACCGGTCGTGTCGTCGCCCGCTCCCGCCAGCTCGGGCTGCTCCTCGTCAACGAGTGAAGGTCAACGAGTGAAGGTCAACGAGTGAAGGTCAACGAGTGAAGGTCAACGAGTGAA
>CAXBAZ010000581.1:0-3251 GCA_963973395.1 uncultured Acidimicrobiaceae bacterium | reverse complement strand
GATTCTGTCCCCGACTTCTACATGATTGCTTGACACGACTCTTGATCCCTTCGTCGTTACATCTGGAACTCTGGCACCTGGACGACCAGGCCGTCCCAATCCGCGGACGCGGTCATCTGGCACGACAGTCGAGAGGTCGGCAGCCTTTCCGGGTTCATTGCGAGCATTTCCTCTTCACTTGCTCCCGAGAGGCCGACCTGTTCGGACCACTGCGGATCAACGATGACATGACACGTGCCGCACGCGGCTTCGCCTCCGCAGTCAGCGTCAATCCCGGGCACCGCGTTGTTGACGGCGATCCGCATGAGTGACTGCCCCTCCTCTAAGGGCACCACGTGCTTCTCTCCCTCATGTGAGACGAAGGTTACGACTGTCATCGCTGGCTCCTGCATGGTTGTTCGGGTAAAAGCTGCTCACAGCATTGCTAACAACGACGACTGCGGCTAGGTTGATTGAGGGCAGAAGCTTGTTAATTTGGCTCAGAAGGCGGGGGCGATGAATCTTGATCGCGAGGGCGTGCCACCGCTCGTGTTCGCGCAGTTACTTGAGAGCCCAGTTCTGGAGCAAGACGCCGTTGCACGGTTTCGCGAGATCATGGATCGTGAGCGAAGCGACGTCGAGTCACTTCTCGCCATCAACGCCCAAGTTCCCCTGCGGTGGATCAGGGAAGCCTTGCCCGACCTCGACGTTGACCAAGCAACGACCCTCGGTTTGGCGTTCGCCCAGCATGCTCATCTGACGTCCTTCGGACCATTAAGCGTCCCACTAGTAAGCGCAGGTTCCGCAGGCGAGATATTGGAATTGCTTGCCTACCTGCCGCTAATAACTCCAGCCCTGAGTGCGCAGTTCTACGCAGGTGGACACGGAGTGTCTGTCGCGCTCAATGGGCAGACGGGCGATCGAGTCCTAGACTCCCTAGTGGTCACCTACTGTGGTGCGGTCCCGCTGAGGCTGCTGAATATACTCGTTGGCGATGCACCAGACATCACACTCTCACTGGGTTGGCCCGCTCCGGAAGGTCTGCCCGTGGATCAGGATCGGTTAGCTGGTCGCCTGGTATTTGACGCTTCACTGTCCATTCTGCATTTTCCCGTTGACGCGGTCAATCACGTCTGCCGGTTCTCTGACCCCGTGGCGTATCGACTCGCTATCAGTGACTTGCAGCGAAGGCTCGACGAGCGGAGTAAAATCGCCTCGTATTCGGACAAGGTGAGACGTCTGATAGAGAAGCGTCCCGCAGATTGTGGAAGTCAGTGGATTGCAGACGAACTCTCCATCTCTACGAGCACACTTAAGCGGCGCCTCTCTGAGGAAGGGATGACCTATCGCGGACTGCGCCAGTCGGTCATTCGTGAGTACGCGATTCTTCGTTTACTGGACGGATCTGTGTCCGCGAGCGAGATCGCCACGGACCTCGGATATAGCGACCTCGCCAGCTTTTCACACGCTTTCAAGCACTGGACCGGCCACCCGCCGACGGGGTTCCGTCGTAGGTAGCGCTGCCACTTGGTTGACTCGTACAGGGCAACTGGCAATGCACGGTGCCTTCAGCTTCGCCCTTTCTTTGGGCGTGGCGTTCAATAGCTTCAGGCTCCGCCGACACCCTCGACGTATTCGGGCCTGGTGCTCGCGGCGGTGAGTTTGGCCTAAGCCCTCGAGTTTCTCTGTGACTGCAAAAAGTGTTCAACCTCGACCACGATGAACAGGGCAGTGGCAGTAATAACAGTGCGGCCCTCTGCATCCTCCATCGTGGACTTGAGGTCCAATTTCCGGCCATCGCGAGACCGAACTGCAGCGCGCAGGATGTACGGGGTGTCGAGTAGTGCTGGCGCAAGATACTCGAGCTCGAGACGGCGCGTCACGGCGAGCTCGCCGACCGAATACAGCAAGAAGCCGAAGAGGTCGTCAATCACGGTCGCTACCGCGCCGCCGTGTGCAATGCCCGGTGCCCCGACGTGGCGCTGGTCGAACTGGTGGTGTGCGACGACGCCGTCTCCGTCACGCCGTACCGAGAGGAAGTGACCATTCGGGTTCTCTGGTCCACAGCCAAGGCAGTTGGGGTGGTGGGGAGGAAGCTCGGAGGAACCGGATTCCATGCGCGTGAACGAGGCCACCCAGTTGTCGATATCGGTACCTATCGGCTCGCCGGCCTTGTCGCGAAATGTGTCCATGTCCAGACCTTCCTGTCGATGAAGTTGTACTGGGTGCGATACCTCGGCTTGTGGCGACGGAGATATCGCCGACACCCGCACGTCCGACCCGTGACCCAACCTTTGACCGGGACGTCCAAGGGGCCCTGAGGCCCGATGCGGGTGGCCTGAGCAACTGGCTGTCGACGGCACGATAGTCAGGTCGACAAGGCCGACTGAGCCGGGACACCTTGTACTGTACGAACATACAGTAAGCGGTACCGACGTATAGTCTAGTTTGGGGTCCGTAGGCTCGACCGCAACTGAAGGGGAACCGCGTGAATCGTTCCGCACCAGGCGCCGCGGGCCAGGATCTCACTGCCAAGGCGCGCATCCGCAACGCCGCACTGGATCTCTACGCCGCCAACGGCGAGGACGGCACTTCGTTGCGAACCGTGGCAACCGCGGCCGGAGTGACGGTGGGTCTCGTGGTCCATCACTACGGCACGAAGGACGGCCTTCGCGAGGCGGTCGAGCGACTGGTCGTAGAGCATTTCGCTACCGCACTTGCCTCGGCGCCCGTGGACATCCCAGGCGCCGACATCGCCCGGATCCGCAACGACGCGGTTGCCGACATGCTGGTCAGGCGTCCCGAGGTGGTGAACTACCTGCGCCGCTCATTGCTAGATCCCGGCGGTCAGCGAGGTGAGTTACTCGAGCGACTCACCGAGCTGACACACCGGGAAGTGATAGCTATGCGGCAGTCTGGTGCGGCGTCCAGGGTCCGCGCCGATGCTGTCCAGGTGGTCGACGTCATCGTCACTCAGCTGGGCCGCTTGTTCCTCCAGCCGCTCGTGGACTCGATGTGGTCCCATCTTGGGACGTTCACCCACACCGGAGGCCACGACAAGCCGGAGCTGAGTGTTCGCGTCACCGAGACATTGGCAACCGGTCTCCCCCACAGTGGACTCCACTCTTAGGGGCAAGATAACGAGATCCTGTGGCACGCCGTTGCCTCTCTGTCGCAGGTGAACCCGCTAGATGTACTGACCACGGACGTTGTGTCACCGGTCGGCATGGCGGGATGACATGAGGAAGACCTCCGTGTGAGGTGTGAAAGCG
>CAXBAZ010000580.1:0-3253 GCA_963973395.1 uncultured Acidimicrobiaceae bacterium | reverse complement strand
CGAGCCAGGCTCGAAACTCGAGTGGAACACCCAACGGGCACGGTGCCCGATACCGCAGCGTCAACTCGCCGGTGAATGCCATCGTCCCCAAGATCGGAAGCAAGCCGCCGATCGTCTCGTCGACACATGCCGCCACGACACCGCCATGGCTGCGTCCCGGTGCGCCCTCCCAACCCGGCGCCAACGTGACCGTGCCAACGGACTGATCGTTGTCACGCCGGATCCGCAAGCCGATGCTCAACGGATTCGCCGAGCCCGACACCGGCGAGTCGTGGAAGAGATCGACGAACGCGCCGTCCTCGACGACGTCGCTCATCGACCCCGACTTCAACGCGGCAGCAAAGCGGGGGTTCGCCGCCATCTCCGCCAGCCGGCTTCGGGCCGGCGAAGCCTCGACCCCGTTCGCCAACGCCTCGACATCCGCGGCGATGCGACGCAGCACCGATACCTCGACCCGACGCGACACAAGACCATGTGCGAGCTGGCGCACAACCGTCGCGGCGTCGATCCGCGCCGGCAGATCCAGATGTTCATCGACCATGCCGGAATCCTCCATATCTGTCCGATCGCGAGATGTCCGGCCACCAGCACTCAAATCGATCGCTGAAGAACCGCACCAAACCGCACACACCCATCAGTTGTTGGATCACCACATTGTGATCATATTCCAATCCGACGATCCAAGCGGGCGACGCATCGACGTGTGCTTGGGCGGCTGCACATGAACGCGACTCAATGACGGATCGAGCGCCCCCGAGCAACGGTCTGCGAGCGGCAACGACCACGGGGAGGACGAGGCGGCGAGCACCAGTTGCTCGCCGCCTGGTCCGTTTGTCTACGGCACAGTCCTGGTGACCGGCCTGCAGCATCCTCCTGCGCTGCCACGACGGAGACCCGAGCGTCCCCGCCGAAGCGGTGTCAAAGGTCAGCCTGCACGGAGTCGGCGGGCAGCGCGTGCAGGAGCCGCGCCGACGTAGTAGGACCACCGGAGGGGCCTGATGAAGGCGACCGTCTCGTCGACCAGATCATCGGTACCGCTGCCGACGGGTTGGTGAGCCTGTTCACCGATCCGGGAGTTCGTGTCGATCGGTACCCGCGTGCCGCCGGCTGCGCGGGACGGCACTGGTGTTGCGCGACCCGCGGCAAGCGCGAAGAACTGCAACGCATCATCGGGTCGTCCCCGGAGCGCGCAGATCGGGAGGTGCCGATCATCTCCCGGTACTCGATGCTGCGAATGAACTCACCCGATCACAGCCGGCTGCTCAGTCTCATCGCCCGCGAGTTCACCCGCGACGGGTCGACGAGCTTCGTCCAGCGGTCGTGGCGATGGTCTCTCAGATCCTCAACCAGCTTGCCGACGCCGGCGGCGAGGTCATGGACCTGCTTGCGTTCCCGTTGCCGGTATGGGTGATCGGCGAGCTGCTCGGTGTCCCGGTCGAAGACCGCGAGCAGTTCCGTTGGATCGTGCGCAACGCGGCGCAGGCGAGCTGGAACCGATGGCGAGCGCAGACGCGATCGCCGCCGTGGAGACCGCGAGCCACACGATGAACGGCTACTTCCGGTCGCTGGATCGCCGAACGAAACAGCCAGCGGATCTGATGATCTGATCGGGGTCCGTGACGGCAGTGATCGTCTGTCCGAGGACGAACTGGTGGCCACGATCGTGTTGTTGTTCGCGGCCGGGTTCGAGACCACCACCAACTTCATCGGCAACGGTCTGGTCAGCCTGTTCCGCAACCCGGACCAGATGCGTATGCTGCGCGACGACCCGACCCTCGGCCATAGCGTGGTCGACGAGATGTTGCCTTGTGAGAGCTCGGTCCAGTTGGACGCTCGAACCGCGCTCGAGGACGCCGACATCGCCGGCAACCGAAGCGACGCCGGTCAGGTGGTGCTCACGTTGCTCGGCGCCGCGAAACCGAGACCCCAGCCACGGCTGGACCAGACCGGCCTGTGAGACCCCGGCTTGTAGTTGGGTGCAGCAACCATCTATACTGCTGACGTGGGTTCGACGAGGGTTCGGGTTCGCCGCAGTTCGGATTCGGTCGTTGCGATCGAGGAAGCGGTGGTGACGCTTGTTCGTGAGTTCTCGTTGGCTTCGACGCAGGAGCGGTTGATCGGTGCCGCGGGTGTGCCGGTGGAGCGGGCCGGCTTTGGAGTGTTGCGGTGTGTGTCCGAGCGCGGCGAGCTGCGGGTGAGTGAGTTGGCACAGGTTCTTGGTGTGGATACGTCAACGATGAGCCGGCATGTGAAGACGTTGGAGGGTGGCGGGTTTGTGGTGCGGGCCGAGGATCCGTTGGATGGTCGCGCCCTGCGTGTGGGGTTGACGGCTGCCGGGGTAGAGGTGTTGACGTTGTTGGGTGAGGCGCGGCACCGGTATTTCACCGAGTTGCTGGCCGGTTGGACCGAGGGTGAGCGGGAGGCCTTGGCTCCGTTGCTCGAGCGGTTGGCGAATGAGGTTTTGGAACGGGGAGGTCGTACATGAGTGTTCCGGCGCCTTCGGCCGGTTCGCAGCTGTCGCATCGTCAGATCCTGGTGGTGTTCAGCGGGTTGATGTTGGGGATGTTCCTCGCAGCGTTGGATCAGACGATCGTGGCGACGGCGTTGCCGACGATCGTCGGGGATCTGGGCGGCTTGAATCATCTGTCGTGGGTGGTGACGGCGTATTTGCTGACGTCGACGACGTCGACGCCGTTGTACGGCAAGATCAGCGATCTTTACGGGCGCAAGATCATGTTTCAGACAGCGATCGTGGTGTTCCTGGTCGGGTCGGCATTGTCGGGGTTGTCGCAGAACATGGGGCAGCTGATCGGGTTCCGAGCGGTCCAGGGCCTCGGGGCGGGTGGTCTGATGGCGATGGCGTTGGCGATCATCGGCGACATCGTCTCGCCTCGTGAGCGTGGCCGGTATCAGGGGTACACGGGTGCGGTGTTCGCGATCGCGAGTGTCGGCGGCCCGCTGATCGGCGGGTTCTTCGTCGATCATCTGTCGTGGCGTTGGGTGTTCTATATCAACATCCCGATCGGGATCGCCGCGCTGGTCGTGACGAGTTCGGTGTTGCGGCTGCCGTTCACCCGCCGTCAGCATGCAATCGATTTCCTCGGCTCCGCGCTGCTCGTCGCTGGGGTGACGTGCCTGCTGCTGGTCACGGTGTGGGGTGGCAGCGAATACGAGTGGGGGTCGCCGACGATCATCTCTCTGGCCGTGGCAGCAGTGGTGCTCGCCTTCGTGTTCCTCGCGCATGAGCGGCGGG
>CAXBAZ010000579.1:0-3258 GCA_963973395.1 uncultured Acidimicrobiaceae bacterium | reverse complement strand
CCGTCCCCGCGCGACGGCGGCTGGGCGTTCTGCTCCGGCGGCGACCAGAGGATCCGGGGCGCCGACGGCTACCGGTACGCGGAGGGCGAGACCGCCGACACGATCGACCCGGCCCGCGCCGGGCGGCTCCACATCCTCGAGTGCCAACGCCTGATCCGGTTCATGCCCAAGGTCGTGATCTGCGTCGTTCCCGGGTGGGCGGCCGGCGGAGGGCACAGTCTGCACGTCGTGTGCGACCTGACGATCGCCAGTGAAGAGCACGCCCGCTTCAAACAGACCGACGCCGACGTCGCGAGCTTCGACGGCGGCTTCGGCTCGGCGTACCTCGCGCGCTTCGTCGGCCAGAAGTTCGCACGCGAGATCTTCTTCCTCGGACGTGACTACTCCGCGCAGCAGATGCACGAGATGGGCGGCGTGAACGCGGTCGTGCCGCACGCCGACCTCGAGACGACGGCGCTCGAGTGGGCCGGCGAGATCTGCGCCAAGAGCCCGACGGCGCAGCGGATGCTGAAGTACGCGTTCAACCTGGTCGACGACGGACTGGTCGGCCAGCAGATCTTCGCCGGTGAGGCGACCCGACTCGCCTACGGCACGTCGGAGGCGGCCGAGGGCCGCGACTCGTTCCTCGAGAAGCGCTCCCCCGACTGGTCCGACTTCCCGTACTACTACTGACGACGAACCGTCTCGCCGCCGCTGTGAGCTTCATCGACGTCGAGCACCCCGACGACCCGAGACTCGGGCCGTTCCGGCTCAACGAGCGCGGACTGGCGTCGCGGTCCGACAAGCGCGACGACTCCGGGGCGGGCCTGTTCCTGGCCGAGGGCGATCTCGTCGTCGAGCGGGCGTTGGCGGCGGGGTGCCGGCCGTTCGCTGCCCTCGCGGACGGTGAGCGGGTGCCCGACGTCGCCCGCGATCTCGCCGACGCCGGTGTCGACGTCTTCGTGGGCGGCGCCGACGTGCGGCGCCTCGTGACCCAACTCGGGATGCCCCAGCCGATCGTCGCCCTGTTCCACCGACCGTCACGTCCATCCGCCGGCGACCTCGCGGCGCGGTGCGATCGACTCGTCGTCGCCGAGGGGGTCGACAACCCGGTCAACATCGGCTCGATCGTCCGGAATGCGGCGGCGCTGGGCTGGGACGGCCTGCTGCTCGACCACACCAGCGCCGATCCGCTGTCGCGGCGGGCGCTCCGGGTCGCGATGGGTACTGCGTTCTCCCTCCCGCACGCCCGCTCGCGCGACCTGGCGGGTGAGATCGGTCTGCTCGCGAGGTCGGGTTGCGACGTGTTCGCGCTCACCCCTCGGGTCGACGCCGTCGACATCCGCACGATCCGACCGACCGGTCGGCGGGCGCTGGTGATCGGCGCCGAACGTTCGGGGCTCTCCGACGCCGTCCTCGAGATCGCGACGCCGGTCCGGATCCCGATGGCCGGTTCGGTCGACTCGTTGAACGCCGCGGCCGCGGCGGCGGTGGCCTGCTACGCGCTGGCCTGAGCCACGCCCGTGTCCGTGTCGGTATCGGTATCGGTGGCGGGTCGGGGGCGGCGCTTGCGGGCGCGCCCGGCCCCGGTCGAGGGCTCCCAGCTGAAGGTCCGAGTCGCGAGGAGTGCGCCACCCACACCCCACGCCGCGACGACCGCGAGCTTCGACCAGCTGAATCCCGGGGCGTCGACGAACGGGTTGAGTGTGTTCTGGAACGCGTTGACGAAGGGCTTGAGCGGGAACACGTCGCCGATGATCGCGAGCCAGCGCGGCGGATCGTCGAGTGGGATGAACACGTCGGAGATGAACGCCAGCGGCAGGATCGTGGCGTTCGCCACTGCAGGCGCCGAGTCGGCGTTCGGCACGATCCCGTCGATCGCCAGCCCGAGCGCGGCGAACGCCGACACGCCCACGACGAACGTCACGATCATCGCCGGGATCTTCGCCGCCTCGATCGTGAGGTCGTAGACCAGGAGGCCGAGGGCCAGCTGCAGCACCACCCCGAGCACGGCGATCGCCAACGCACCGAGGATCCAGCCGGACAGGTACACGCCGGGCGGTACCGGGGTCGACCGCCATCGCTTGAGGATGCCCTCGTCGCGCCGGATCGGCACGACGTTCACGAGGTTGGTGTACGTCGCCGACACCGCGGTGAACGCGGCGAGACCTCCGGTGTAGAACTGCTGCACCGACCAGTCGCCGGCCTCGGTCTCGACCGTGCCCCCGCCGAACAGCGAGTTGAACAGCACGAGCATGAAGACCGGCAGCCCGAGCGTGAAGAACATCCCGACCGGGCTCCTCACGAACGTCAGCACCTGGTACCGGGTCTGCTCGACCACGAGCGACGCGATCGACGGCCAACTCATGGCCGGCTCCCGTCGGCCGCTCCAGATGCTCCGGTCGTCTCGCCGATCCGGAGGAAGACGTCTTCAAGCGACGGGCGTCGCACGCTCAGGTTCGCGAGCTCGACGCCTCGATCGATCGCCGCGCCGATGATCGGCGCCAGGCTGGCGGTGGGGGTCTCGGTCTCGATCCGCACCGTCGTTCCGGCGACGTCCGCGGTGGTGGGAACTGCGAGATCCGAGGCCGTCACGCCTGCCGGCAGATCGAAGCTCACGGTTGCGTTCGGTACCGCCGACATCAGTTCCTCGGGAGTACCTTCCGCGACCATCCGGCCGTTGGCGAGCACCCCGACGCGGTCGGCGAGGTGCTCGGCCTCGTCGAGGTAGTGCGTGGTGAGCAGCACGGTCGTGCCGCCGTCGCAGAGCCGCTGGACGAGTTCCCACGACTGCCGCCGGGCGACCGGGTCGAAGCCGGTGGTCGGTTCGTCGAGGAACAGCAGCTCCGGTGTACCGATGATGCCGAGCCCGAGATCGAGCCGGCGGCGTTGGCCACCCGACAGCGTGCCGATCCGCTCGTCGGCCTTCTCCGTCAGCCCCACCATCTCGACGACGTCGTCGATCGACCGCCGGCGCCGATACACCGAACCGTAGAAGCGCAGCGCTTCGCGGACCGTCAGTTCTGTCTCGACCGATGACGTCTGGAGCACGATCCCGATGCGGTCGCGCATCTCACGCCCGCCGGTGGCCGGGTCGAGGCCGAGCACCGTCACCGCACCGGATGACGCCGTGCGATGCCCCTCGAGGATCTCCACGGTGGTCGACTTGCCGGCACCGTTGTGGCCGAGCAGGCCGTACACCTCACCCTGCGCCACCTCGAACGACACGCCGTCGACGGCAGCAGTGGTGCCGTACGACTTGCGGAGGTCGTCGACGAC
>CAXBAZ010000578.1:0-3260 GCA_963973395.1 uncultured Acidimicrobiaceae bacterium | reverse complement strand
TCCTGCCCGTCGCGTCCCGCGCCTCCGCACGATCGACGCCGGGGACGATGCCGGCCACACGAGCAATCACGCTGACGACGGACCCTCGAGCGCTCACCACGGCAACCGCGGCGGCCCCGGCGGCCATGGTGGCGGTCAACCCCACGGCACCCACGACCCAGAACTGCGACCGGAACCCGTTGCGCGGAATCCAGACCGCCAGCGCACACCAGAGTGCCACGTTGAGCACGAGTGCCGAGCCCACCCCACGAACCGCGACCGCGAATCCAGCCATCGGATTCGACACACCCGCCTGCGTCAGCAGCCGGAAGCCGAGCGCCGTGCCGGCGGCGGTGCCACCCGGCACCGTGTGGCTGACGGCTGCACCCGCCAACTCGATCCGAACCATCTCCGGCAGCGTCGGTCGTTGGGATGGCGGGAGCGTCACCCGCGTCATCTGAGCCTGCGCGACGAACGCGATCGCGATCAGCGCCGTCCCGATCGTGGTTCGCAGAGGGTTCAGGTCGCGCACCACGGTGAGCGCATCGCCGACGCCGTCGAACTGCGGCACCACGAAGAACCACACCACGAGCGCGAGCGCGACCGCACCCAGCGACCACCGCACCCATGACGGCAACCGCACGGACACGGCCTACCAGCTCACCGATTCGCGGCGTCGACGGTCACGACGACCGATCCGAACTGCGGTCAGAGCCGACGTCGGCACCCCGATCGCGACGTCGGCGGTCACGATCCGCATGCACACGACGTTCGACGTACATGGCCGTCGCATACCCCGGCCCGGTGCGAGCCAAGCACGCTCGACGTGCACCGCGCCTCGGTTTGCGAACCGGGCGATCCGGGTAGAACACGCGTGGAGACGACGACCCGAATCGCTGGACGGGCCCGAGGTGGAGGCAGGGGCTCGATTCGGCGGTTTCGCCGGAGGAGACCGATGACCCCCGAATCTGCCGACCAGGACCGATCTGACGAGCCGATGACACTGCGCGAGTGGGCCATCGACTACGCACCCGGCAGCCACGCAGTGGCCGCGTCGGAGCCCGAGGCGGTGCTGCTCGCGCACAACCTGATCGCAGTGGGCCGCTCGGTCGACGCCGTGCGCGAGGTGGTTCTGGAATGGGAGCGGATCCGCGAACCCGACGTCGCCGTGGGGTTCGTCGCGCTCTCCTCGAGCCCTCCGGACGAGACGCCCGACCCGGGCGGCGCCGACCCCGAGCACGTCGCCGGGCACACTGCATCGAAGGTGTTGCGTGGGGCGATACCGGGTGCGCTCGTCGGCGGCGCCGTCATCGCGCTGATCGTGCTGCTGACATCCGGTTGGGACACCGCCGTGCTCGGTGCAGTTGCGGGTGGCGCAGCTTTCGGTGCAGTTGCAGGTGGGGTGTTGAGCTTCGCGATGGGCACGGGCTGGGGTGCCGCATACACCGAGAGCTTCGTGGCTCCGAGCGAGGCCGATCTCGCGATCGCTTCGATCCACGGACACCAGGGAGGATTCCTGGACGGCGCTGCCTCCGCGATTCCGGAACCGTCGGCTGTCCGGTTGATCCGCATCGACGCTTCGGGGCGCGAGGTCACGAGTTCCGACGGCGCTTGAGCGGGAGGACGGAGGTCGGCCGTGGGCCGGCTCGATCGTCGCTCGCACAATTTGCACATCCGGTGACCTTCCACATCCGGTGACCTCGACGATCGGCCGGTGCCGATCGGTGGATACCGTCATCCGCATGTATGCCGAGGATGTCGACGAGTATCTCGCCTGGATCGGCTTCGGCGGCACGCCCTCGGTGGATCTGGCGACCCTCACGACATTGCAACGGCTGCACATGACGGCCGTACCGTTCGAGAACCTCTCGATCACGCAGGGCACCCACCTCACGACCGATGCCGACGCGGCATTCGACAAGATCGTCCGCCAGGGTCGCGGTGGCTGGTGCTTCGAACTGAACGCCGCATTCGGCGCGCTGCTCGAGGCCCTCGGGTTCCGCGTGACGTTGCTCGGTGCGGCGGTCCTGCTCGACGGCCCGAATGCAACGATCGATCACCTCACCCTCGAGGTGTCGGTAGGACAGCCGTATCTGGTCGATGTCGGGTTCGGCGAGTCGTTCATCCGGCCACTCGACCTGAACCGGTCGGGGCCCCAGGATGGAGGGAACGGCACCTACGAGTTGATCGGCAGCACGCAGGGTACGACGCTGACCCGGCACGTCGACGGTGTCCCGAAAGCCGAGTACCGGTTCAAGCGGGTCAGTCTGGCGCCGTCCGACTTCACGGCGGTCTCCGACTCGATGCAGGACGATCCCTCGAAGCACTGGCGATCGAAGCCGTTCGCGACGAGGTTGCTCGACGGTGGGCCCGATCGGGTCACCGTCACCCGCCACCATCGCAAGCTGGTCCGCGATGGCGTCGTCGACGAACTTCCACTCACCGGTGACGAGTGGGAGCAGGAGCTGATCGACTGGTTCGGCTTCCCATACCGCTCCTGACCCGGTCCGCCGGTCAACCACTCCGACTCGTCGCCATCGCCGAACGTTGGTGATGATCGTGGGACCGGACGAACCAGGAGAGCCATGACCGACACCGCCGCACCGGAACGAATTCCGTTCGTCGACTACCTCGTGCTCGACGACGGTGACCCGCATCTCGTCGCCAACGAGTGCACCGGGTGCGGCGCGCGGTACTTCGATCGCCGCAATGCGTGCGCCGGGTGCTTCGGCAGCGACTTCCGACCGGCGCGCATCGCCACCGACGGCGAGGTGCGGTCGTTCACGATCGTCACGTTCGCAGCACCCGGCGTGGAGGTGCCGTTCGTCGCCGCCGTCGTCGACTGCGACGGCACGAGCGTGCGCGGCAACATCGTCAACTGCCCGCCCGACCCGGATCACGTGAAACTCGCAATGCCGGTCCGCCTCACCACGACCTCGGTGGGCACCGACCACCACGGTGTCGAAGCCGTCAACTACGGCTTCGAACCCACATGACCGGAGGGGGTCGGACCCCCTCCGGTCCACCGACCCGGCCTTCGCACCCGCCCACCCGACCGGAGGCGAGACCAATCAGAACAGAGCCGCCGCCGCGAGCGCCAGCGACCAAGGCCGGCGTCTCGCCGACCCGACCTTCGCACCCGCCCACCCGACCGGAGGCGAGACCAATCAGAACAGAGCCGCCGCCGCGAGCGCCAGCGACCAAGGCCGGCGTCTCGCCGACCCGACCTTCGCACCCGCCCACCCGACCGGAGGCGAGACCAATCAGAACAGAGCCGCCGC
>CAXBAZ010000577.1:0-3260 GCA_963973395.1 uncultured Acidimicrobiaceae bacterium | reverse complement strand
CGCCGCCCGGGTGCAATCCGATCTGCAGGAACCGCGTGTCGAACTTCGCCCGGTGGGCCGCGATCCGCACGTCACATCCGAGCGCCAGGTTCATGCCGGCCCCGACCGCCGGGCCGTTGACCGCGGCCAGCGTCGGCAGCGGGCTGCGGGCGATGCGCAGGAAGCCCTCGTACACCTTGCCGAGGCTCTCCCGCGTCGCCGATTGGAGGTTGCCCAGGTTCGCACCGGCGCAGAACGCCGAACCGGCGCCCGTCACCACGATCGCACCGACCGACTCGTCGGCCTCGAACGCATCGACGGCGGCGACGATCTCGTCGACCATCGGCGACGTCATCGTGTTGCGTTCGTCCGGGTTGTTCAAGGTCAGCAGTGCGACACCGTCGCGGATCTCGGTCAGTACCAAAGCCATGTCCGCAGTCTGGCAAACCACTGCCGCGCAGCCCCGATCGGTGGAACCCGGTCGGCAACCGACCGTGGAACGAAACGTCACCTACCACGCGGTAGCCTGTGGCCCGTTCACGTGAACACCAAACATTTGTCCCAATAAGGGGGAGACATGATCAAGAGCAAGCGACTGCTTGCAGCGGGTCTCGCCGCATCGCTGGTCCTCGCGGCCTGCGGCGGCGACGACGACGATGCAGCACCTGCCGACGAGCCCACCGCCGAGGAGACGGCCGAACCAACGGCTGACGACACGGCCGACACGGCCGAAGCCACCGCAGAGCCGACGGCCGAGCCGACCGAGGAGCCCTCGGGCGACTCGTTCAACGTCGGTCTGACGTACGACATCGGCGGTCGCGGCGATCAGTCGTTCAACGACTCCGCCGCCGAGGGCATCGACCGCGCGGTCACCGACCTGGGCATCACGTTCACCGAGGCCGAGCCCAACGCCGACGGTTCCAACCGCGCCGAGCTGCTGCAGCTGCAGGCCGACCAGAGCGAGCTCGTCGTCGGCGTCGGCTTCCTCTTCGCCGGTGACGTGGCCGCTGTGGCCCCCGAGAACCCCGACACGAACTTCGCCGTCGTCGACGACGCGATGCTGGACTTCGAAGCCGACCCGCCCGCCCCGGTGTGCGACAACTGCGCCGGGCTGACCTTCGCCGAAGAGCAGGGCTCGTTCCTCGTCGGTGTGGCAGCGGCCCTGAACACCGAAACCGACACGGTCGGCTTCATCGGCGGTGTCGGTGGCTTCGGTCTGATCGAGAAGTTCGAGGCAGGCTTCGAGGCCGGCGTCCACGCCGTCGATCCCGAGATCACGATCATCCCGCAGTACATCACGCAAGCCCCCGACTTCGACGGCTTCGTCGCACCGGACCGTGCCCGTGAGATCGCGCTCGCGATGTACGAGCAGGGTGCCGACGTCATCTACCACGCCGCAGGCGCCTCCGGTGCCGGTCTCTTCGAGGCCGCCGCCGAGCAGTCCGAGACCTCCGGCTCGAAGGTGT
The DNA here is from genome assembly GCA_963973395.1 of uncultured Acidimicrobiaceae bacterium. GTDB lineage: Bacteria > Actinomycetota > Acidimicrobiia > Acidimicrobiales > Ilumatobacteraceae > Ilumatobacter. Next base: position 1,815 of record CAXBAZ010000577.1, on the reverse strand, counting down.
GGGCGATCGGTGTCGACAGCGACCAGTACAACACCGCAGATGCCGAAGTGCAGGAGTACATCCTCACCTCGATGCTGAAGCGGGTCGACAACGCGGTGTACGAGATCACGGCGGCGCAGGCCGCGGGTGAGTTCGAGTCCGGCAACGTCGTGTACGACCTGTCGGTCGACGGCGTCGGTTACTCGACCTCGGGCGACTTCCTCGCCGAGGACCAGATCGCCACGATCGAGGACTACAAGCAGCAGATCATCGACGGCGCCATCGAGGTCCCGACGGCCCCCGAGGGCTGATCACCCGTCTCGTGTGGCCGGCACCGGGTTTCCACCCGGTGTCGGGCACACGACCGGATATCGAGTGACGGAGCGGAGGTCGGCTATGTTCGGCCTCCGCTTCGTCGTTTTCCGACGCGGGACAGCAGAGTACGGAGGAGGCGCCGCATGACGGCAGCGGTCGAGCTGATCGGCATCACGAAGAGGTTCCCCGGGGTCATCGCCAACGATGACGTCAACTTGCGCGTCGAGCCCGGCGAGATCCACGCGATCTGCGGCGAGAACGGCGCCGGCAAGTCGACGCTGATGAAGATCCTGTACGGCATGCAGTCCGCCGACGAGGGCGTGATGAAGATCCATGGTGACGAGGTCCACTTCTCCTCCCCCACCGACGCCATCGCCAAGGGCATCGGCATGGTGCACCAACACTTCATGCTCGCCGACCAGATGACCGTGCTCGACAACGTGATCCTGGGCTCCGAACCGTCGAAGTTCGGATTGATCGACCACGACGAGGCCGAACGCCACCTTCGCCAGGTCGGCGACGCGTACGGCCTCACCGTCGACCCCGACGACCTCGTCGAGACGCTCGAGGTGGGCGAGAAGCAGCGCGTCGAGATCATCAAGGTCCTGTTCCGCGGCGCCAAGATCCTGATCCTCGACGAGCCGACCGCCGTCCTGGTGCCCCAGGAAGTCGAGGAGCTGTTCCGCAACCTGCGCGAGTTGCAGGCCGACGGGGCGACGATCATCTTCATCGACCACAAGCTGCAGGAAGTGCTCGAGATCTCCGATCGCATCACGGTGCTCCGTCGCGGCAAGACCGTGACGACCGTCGATGCCGACTCGGTCACCGCCGGCGACCTCGCCGAGCTGATGGTCGGTTCCGAGCTCCCCTCGCCCGAGACGACCGACTCGACCGTCACCGATGAGGTCGCACTCGAGGTGGCCGGGATCACCGTGCTCGACGAGGACGGCCGCCGGGCCGTCGACGACGTGTCGTTCAAGGTGCACCGGGGCGAGGTGCTCGGCATCGCCGGCATCGAAGGCAACGGACAGGCCGAACTGATCGACGCACTCATCGGTACCACCGACCCGATCCGCGGCCGAATCACGCTGATGGGCGACAACATCACCAAGGCCTCGGTCCGCCACCGTCGCGAGGCCGGCATCGGCTTCGTCCCGCAGGACCGCCACGAGGAGGGGCTCCTCCTCGACGCGACACTCTGGGAGAACGCCGCGCTCGGCCACCAGACCAGAGCACCCTTCTCGAAGGGGTTCTGGATGGATCGCGACGGGAGCCGGCGGCGCACCGAGGAGATCCGCGAGGAGTTCGACGTGCGCTCCCCCGGCGTCGACGTCAGCGCCCGAGCCCTGTCCGGCGGCAACCAGCAGAAGCTGATCATCGGCCGCGAGATGATGGCCGACCCGACCGTCCTCGTCGCCGCCCACCCGACCCGCGGCATCGACGTCGGTGCCCAGGCCGATGTGTGGAGCGACATCCGTGCAGCCCGCGCCAACGGCTTGGCGACCTTGCTCGTGTCGGCCG
>CAXBAZ010000576.1:0-3262 GCA_963973395.1 uncultured Acidimicrobiaceae bacterium | reverse complement strand
CTCGGCCCGTCGAGCACGGTCAGCAAGCCGATCGTGCGGTGGTACTCGTGACGGAACAGCACGTCGGGCACACCGAGCTGGGCCTGGACGAGCAGCGCCCACGACTGCGGGACCGGGCACGTGAGCACGAGTGCATCGGCCTCGTGGACCACGCCGTCGTCGATCACGACGTCCCAGCCGATCTCGGTCGGACGACAGGCGAACACGAGCTGCCCGGTGCGGCAGTCCAATCCGGTGGCGAGGTCTTTCGCCAGGGCGTTCATGCCGGCCGTTCCGCAGTAGCGGGGATGGCCGTCGGGTTCCTCGGCAAAGCCGTGGCACCAGACGTGGGCGACGTCGCGCGCCATCCAGTCGTCCACCTGGTGTCGGAAGTCGTCGCCCCGGACGGTGAAGAACTGTGCGCCGTGGTCGAGCCGCGCCGCACCGATCCGGCGGGTGGCGAGTCGTCCGCCGACCGAGCGGCCCTTGTCGAACACGACGACGTCGTGGTCGTCGGCCAGCGCGCGGGCCGCAACCAGTCCGGCGAGGCCGGCACCCACCACGACGACCCGCATCAGCCGGCGGCGGTGGCGGGTGGAGCGAGCGGGACGGTCGTGGCGATCGTCTGCTCGGAGCGTCGGAGGAAGTCGATCATGATCCGGTTGAACGTGGTGCCGTGTTCGATCATGAACCCGTGGGCGGCACCGCTGATCACGACCAACTCGGCGGTCGGGATCAACTCGGCGATCTCCTCCGAATCACCGCGGGGTGTGAGGATGTCCTGGTTGCCGACGATCACGAGCGTCGGCACCTCGATCTCGCCGAGTCGGTCGGCGAGTTGATCGTCGATCGACAGGATGCCCGCGACCTGACCGGCGAACGCGTGCGCCGGTCGCGAGAGGGCGAGCGGCCCCATCCACCCGATCGCCGGTGCGAGTCGGCGGAACGAACGCGGCCCGATCACCCAGCGGGCGGCGGCGGCGGTCATCGCCCCCATGCCGGATGTCTGTGCCGTCTCGGCCCATTCCGCCAGCAGCTCCTTGCGCCACGGGTGGTGGCGGCACGCGGTGCACGCCAGCGTCAGCGACCGGACCCGGTCGGGATGGCGCAGCGCCATCAGCTGGCTGATGACGCCGCCCATCGAGGCGCCGACGACGTGTGCCGAGTCGACGCCGGCATCGTCGAGCACCGCGGCCGCGTCGTCTGCCATCTGCTCCATCGAGTACGCGCCGTAGGGCTTGTCGCTGCGACCGGCGCCCCGGTTGTCGAAAGCGATCGTGCGATACCACGGTGCGAGCGCGATGCGCTGCAGGTCCCAGAGGTGTTTGTCGGCTCCCAGACCCTGGATCATCAGGACGGGAGGGCCCGATCGTCGGCCCGACTCGCGGTAGTGGAGGCGGACCCCGTCGGAGGCGCGGACGTGCGGCATCACAGCCCTCCGATGCCGCCGCTCGGCAGCCAGTCGAGCGGGGTGCCCGTCATTGTGCCGCCCAACTCCTCGAGCATCGCGTCGATGCGGTTCTGCAGGAGGTCGGCGGTCTCGAGTTCCTCCAGTGGCCCGCGCCGACGATGGCGCAGGCGCACCGGAGCGCCGATCTCGACCCGTGCGTTCCGGCGGGTGGGCACCGACACGGTGGCCGCCGGAAGGATCCTGACCTTCGCCGCCACCGCGGCGCCGACGAGGCGATGGTCGATCAGACCGGATCGCTGGTTGGTGGCCACGTGGTCGGCGCCGAGCACGACCAGCTCACCCGCTCGGAGGGCACCCCCCAATTCGGCCTCGAGCGGCAGCAGCGCCCCGAGCCGTTGCATCAGGGGGCCGACCGGGGCCACGTCGGGGCGGCCGACGAAGCGGACGGGCCGGTCGATCGCGGCGCCGATCGCCAGCGACGCGAGGATCGGCGCCAGGGCGAACCGTCGGGCGTTGACGACGATCAGGGCACCCGCCCGCTTGGGCACGTGCTCGATGCCACCGACCGATGTGCTCCAGCGCAGTCGGCTGGCCGACCAGAACCGATTGACGAACGCGTTGTCGCGGCCCCAGTCGTCGACCTCGTTGGCGGTCCACGACCGGAACGTCTCGACGGACGCCGACGCGAGCCCGGTCGCCTGGGCGCCGACCGTCCGGGCGGGCATGGTGATCACGTCGGCGAGCTGTCGGGTGGCGTCGGCCATCACGCGACCTCCCGGACGGCGGGTGTGTGCACCACGCTCGGCCATCGGTACAGCTGGTCGATCACGTCGCTCGTGGTCGCGGCGGGTGCGAACCCGAGCACCTCGGCGGCGCGTGCGTTGTCGCCCAACCGCCCGCGCACCAGCATCTCGTGCACGTGGTCGGGCACCGGTGCGCCGGCCATGTACGCGGCGGCCTTCGCCGCTACCCACTGTGGGCCGATGACGGGCACGGGGATGCGATGGCCCCGCCGGATCGCCTGGTAGGTCGTGATCGCTCCGGGCGCGACCACGTTGACCGGTTCGGCGAGCGCGACGCGTGCGGCGGCGACGAACGCCTCCGCGGCGTCGTCCTGGTGGACGACGGCGAAGGGCGGGTCCGCGAGGCCGCTGAACGGAACGGCCGGCATCCGCAGCAGGCGGCCGAGCGGGCTCGGGACGTGGGGGCCGAGAACACTCGCGAGTCGAAGGCGGCCGACGGCGACACCGATCCGCGCCCCGATCGCGGTCGCGGTGTCCTCGATGTCGAGCAGGGTGCGACCGTAGTCGCTCGTCGGGAACGGCACGACGTGCTCGTCCGGTCGCGACCCCGAGTTGCGACGCCGGCCGTAGACCTCCAGGCCGCTGCGGACGATGATCGATTCGAGCGCTCGGCATTCGGCGGCTGCGCCGAGGATCGACGTCGCAGCGTCGTCCGTCAGCTGACGGGCGTTGGCGGGTGTGGCCCGGGAGTACGGCTCCCACACGGCGATGTGTACCAACACGTGTGGGTTGAAGCGCGTGATCTCCTCGACCGTGCGGTCGTGCTGGCCGGGGACGATACGATGGAACACGGCTCGCCGCAGCCGTCGCCGCGGCGGATCGGTGTCGATGCCCTCGAGCGGTCCCACCCAGGGCTCGTTCTCGAGCAACATGGCCACGCGGCAACCGAGTTCACCGCCCATCCCGCTGACGAGCACACGTTTGACTGCCACGATGAACGACGCTAGCCCCACACGCCGGGCCTGGACCCGATCCGCCCGATGGTTCGCGGCCACCTTCGCGATCGTCGCCGGATCGTCGGTCGTCGTCGCCGCACCGGTCGCGATCGATCGGGCGGCGCGGGTGACAT
>CAXBAZ010000575.1:0-3263 GCA_963973395.1 uncultured Acidimicrobiaceae bacterium | reverse complement strand
GGGCGGACCGGTTCCCCGTCCCCGCTCGTCTCGGGCTGGGTGCGCACCCGCCCATCGAAGCACACCGACCTGGGCTGCGACGTCTCGAACCGAGACGGGGCCCCGCTGTGGTGACGCAACGTGTCAGCTTCGGCACCCTCCGTCTGTCTATACTCAACGCCATCCCCCACAGCGCCCAGAAAGGGTCAAAAGTTGTACGCAGAGCGGTCATTCGAACTCAAAAGATCCAGAGCGCGCGCAGTCGTCACGGTCGAGCGTGTGCCGGCCCGCGCATCCTGGGACGATCTGTGGGATCTGTACTTCGAGGCGTTCGAGCCGCTGCAGGAGCTGGCGCTCCTCAATCACCTCTACCAGCGGGCCGATTTCGAGGCGTTGCTGGTCGACGAACGTGTGACGAAGCTGATCGCCTGGGTCGAGGGGATGCCGGTCGGGCTGGCCATGATCACCAACGAGCTCCAGCTCGTCCCGCAGATCAGCCCGCCGTTCCTGCACGCGAAGTACCCCGAGCACGCGGCGCGGCGTGCGGTGTTCTTCGGCATCATGATCTTCGTGGCCGCCTCACACCGTCGCAGCACCACCTTCGCCCGGTTGATCGCGGGGATGGGTCAGATCACCGCCGAGGCGAGCGGTGTCGTCGTGTTCGACATCTGCCGCCACAATTTGGCTGCGAGCGAACTCGACAAGCAGATCGCATCGATCTCGCGATGGTTCCCGGGATCGTCGTTCGAGCAGATCGACGAGCAGCACTACTTCGCCGCGACCCTCCCTGCCCAGCCCGAGCGGCGACTCCCGGTGTCGCCCCTGCCGCAGACCGCGACACCCGACGAGCGGCCGGAGCGGCCGCTGACCAGCGTCCCCCTGCCGACCCACGTCGGCTGAGGTCGCGTCCGTCGAGACGTCACCGCCGGCGCGAGGACGGCGGGAACTGGAACTGGTTCCGCTCGACCAGGATCGGACCGAGGTCGATCGCCGGCACCGCCCGCGAGAACAGGTAGCCCTGGAGCAACCCGCAGCCCAGTTCGGCGAGGCGGCGCTCCTGCTCGACGGTCTCGACACCTTCGGCCACGATCGAGAGGCCGAGCGCGTGCGCGATCCCGATGACGGCGGACACGACGGCCGCGTCCTCGGTGTGATCGCCCATCCCGGCCACGAACTGCCGGTCGATCTTGACCTGTTCGATCGGGAACCGCTGCAGGTACGTCAACGACGAGTTGCCCGTGCCGAAATCGTCGACCGACAGGTGCACGCCGAGCGCACGGAGCGCAGCGAGCGCCGCTGCGGTCTCGATCGTGTCGACCATCATGACCGACTCGGTGATCTCGAGCCAGAGGGCGCCGGGTTCGAGTCCGGACGTCGTCAGGATCTGGTCGACGAGCGTGACGATGTCCCCGTCGATGATCTGACGGGCGCTGACGTTGACCGACAGCGTGAGGTCGCCGCAGCCCGGGAGCTTGCGCCAGCGCGCCACCTGGTCACAGGCGCGGGTCAACACGATCTCGCCGATCGTCGAGATCAGACCGGAATCCTCGGCGAGGGAGATGAACTGATCGGGCGGCACCATGCCGGTCGGCGACTCCCACCTGAGGAGCGCCTCGACGCCGTGCACCGATCCGGTCGCGGCGTCGACGATGACCTGGTAGTAGACCTCGAACTCGTCGCGTTCGATCGCGAGGTGCAGGCCGTTGTAGATCTCGAGTTGCCGTTCCGAGGCGGTCCGCATCGCCGGGTTGAACATGACGAAACCACCCCGACCGGCGGCCTTGGCTTCGTACATCGCGGTGTCGGCGTCGCGGATCAGCGAGGTGGCGTCGGTGTTGTCGACGTCGGTCGCCACGACCACACCCACGCTGACGGTGACCCATGCGGTACCGATCAGCTGGAACGGCTCCGCGAACACTTCACAGATCCGTGACGCGATCTCCCGGGCCCGCACGACGTCGGTCGCCGGCATGGCGACCAGGAACTCGTCACCCGACAGGCGGGCCACGGTGTCCCACCGGCCGACGCTGGTGCGCAGCCGATCGGCAGCCGCGAGCAACAGGTCGTCGCCGACGGCGTGCCCGTACGAGTCGTTCACCAGCTTGAAGCGATCCAGATCGACGAACAGCAGCGTCACCGACCCGCCGACGGCGCGGGCTTCGTCGAGGTGGCGGTTGACCAACTCGAGCACCGCGGGCCGGTTGAGCAGGCCGGTCAACTCGTCGGTGGTCGCCTGACGCTCCAGGCGTTCCTCGACCACCGCCTGCGCTTGCGCTGCGCGCACGACCCGGACGATCGCAGCCGTGGCCAGCACGACGGCGAGGACACCCACCACGACACGTTCGAGGACCGTGCCGGGTGACCACACGAACATCATCAGGGCGGGGGTCAGCAGGGCCATCGCGATGAGGGCGAACCGCCGGTCGTCGGTGGCCGGGCCGAACGCCTTCCGGCGGACGGTGTCGAGCATGCTCGGATGGAGCGCCGAGGCGCCCACGAGCGCGTAGGCGAGGGCGTAGGGGAACTCCAACAACCGGCCGGGAAGACGGTCCACGAGACCGGTCTCGAGCGGCACGTAGGCGGCGTCGCCGACGAGGAGCGCCATCATGCCGATCAACAGCAGGCGCTGTGAGGTGCCACGGACCGCGGTGCCGAACTCCAACCTGGCGGCGACGAACACGAGGAACGCGGAGATCGGCGGGTACACGACGATCGACGCCTTCGCCACCCAGGCCGCATCCAGCCGGAACAGCACCGGCGCGATCAGGCCGACCCAGCAGATCAACATCGACGAGATCGCGAGGATCGCGCCGTCGAGCACGAGCGAACGCGATCGGTTCGCCTGCCCCTGGGCCTGCAGCATCTTGAGGAGCGCCACGGCGAACAGGGTGTAGCCCGCGAGCGCGAAGAGGTCGGGCAGCAGGTTGCGAGCGGCCGTCAGGTCACCGGTCGAACCAACGGCGGCACGCACCGCGCCGGCGACGCTCCACACGACGCCGGCGAGGATCAGCAGCAGCCACGGCCAGGCCGACGCCGGGCGGTGGCGCCGCACGCCGATGGCGATCGCCAGCGGAGCGACGACCGACAACACCAACATGCCGATGTCCCCGAACAGGCCGGTGGCGTGCGCCATCGCGATCGGGATCGTGCACTTCAGGTACAGCTTCCACGTTACGCGGGGACGACGGAGACGTCGGCGACCGGGCGTCGGTGCGGCGTCGTGGGCGGCCGGAGCGGCGGTTCTCGACGCGTTCATGACGCGCGGCACGGCAGCGGCGTGGGGG
>CAXBAZ010000574.1:0-3270 GCA_963973395.1 uncultured Acidimicrobiaceae bacterium | reverse complement strand
GAGGGCCCGCGCGACGGCCACCCGATCCTGCTGATGCACGGTGAACCGTCCTGGAGCTACCTGTACCGCAAGATGATTCCCGGGTTGGTCGCGGCGGGACACCGATGCATCGCTCCCGACCTCGTCGGCTTCGGCAAGAGCGACAAGCCGACCGAGCGGTCGGACTACACGTATGCGCGGCACGTCGCCTGGATGCAGGAGGCGGTCGTCGACCACCTCGACCTGCGCGACGCGACGTTCTTCGGGCAGGACTGGGGTGGTCTGGTCGGACTCCGGCTCGTCACCGCGAATCCCGACCGCTTCGAGCGGATCGTCATCGGCAACACGGGTCTGCCGACCGGCGAACACGCCCCGAGCGACGCGTTCCTGGCCTGGCAGCGGTTCAGCCAGACCACACCGGTGTTCGACATCGGGTTCCTGCTGCAGAGCGCCACGCTCAGCGAGTTGACCCCCGGCGAGGTCGCCGCGTACGACGCCCCCTTTCCCGACGACACCTTCAAGGAGGGCGCGCGCATCTTCCCGACGCTCGTGCCGACCAGCCCCGACGACCCGGCGGCCGACGCGAATCGCGCCGCGTGGGAGGTCCTGCGAGCGTGGGACAAGCCGCTGATCTGCTGCTTCAGCGACAGCGATCCGGTGACCGCCGGAGGCGACAAGCCGTTCCGGTCGCTCGTCCCGGGAGCCCAGGGGCAGCCCCACGTGACCGTCGAACGCGCTCACCACTTCTTCCAGGAAGACGCTGCGCCGCAGCTGACTCAGGTCGTGCTCGACGCGATCGGGTCGGCATGACGACGGTCCGACGACAGCGCATCATCGACGCACCGCCGAGCGACGTGTGGGCCGCGCTGGCCGCGTTCGACGGCATCGGTACGTGGGCATCGAACGTCGACCACTCGTGTGCCATGACCGCACAGACGTCCGGCGCCGGTGCCGTACGTCGCGTGCAGGTCGGACGTGCCACTCTGATCGAGACCGCGGACGACTGGCGGCCGGGCGTGTCGCTGTCGTACACGATCACCGGGTTGCCGCGAGTGATCCGGAGGGTCGTGACCACTTGGACGCTCGCACCGAGCGGTGACCGGACCGATGTCGTCGTGCAGACCGAGGTCGACGCCGGGCCGCGTCCGCCACAACGGCTGATCGCCTCGCTGGTCGGCCGCAGATTCGCAGCGGCCAGCGATGCCATGCTCGCCGGTCTCGCCGCCCACGTCGAACGGACGAGCGTCGCATGAACGGCCCGCGACGTCCCGACATCGTGATCATCATGACCGACGAGGAGCGTGCTGCGCCGCCGTACGAGTCGGACGCGGTCGCCGCCTGGCGCCGCTGCGCGCTGGCAGGACGCACATGGTTCGACGAACATGGCGTCAACTTCCGGCGGCACTACACCGGCTCGCTGGCGTGTGTTCCGAGCCGGCCGACGATCTTCACCGGCCAGTATCCCGACGTGCACGGCGTCACCCAGACCGACGGTCTCGGCAAGATGGCCGACGACTCGCGGTTGCGATGGCTCCCCGAGGGCGAAGTGCCCACGCTCGGCCACTGGTTCCGGGCGGCGGGCTATGACACGCACTACGACGGCAAGTGGCACATCTCGCACGCCGATCTCCTCGACGGCGACGGTCGTGTGCTGGCGACGAACGACGACGAGGGCAACGTCGATGCGGCGGCGGTCGCCCGGTACCTCGACGCCAACCCGCTCGACGTCCACGGGTTCGACGGTTGGGTCGGCCCCGAGCCGCACGGCGCCGCGCTCGCCGACGCCGGGGTCCGACGCGACCCGCTCACCGCCGATCGCATCGTCGCCTGGCTCGACGACCGGTACGCCCGTCGGAGCGCGGGTGAGGCCGACGCGCAACGGCCGTTCCTGCTGGTCGCGAGCTTCGTGAATCCGCACGACATCGTGCTGTTCCCCGCGTGGGCGCGTCGCGGCCACCCCCTGCGACCGTCGCCACTCGACCCGCCGCCGATCGGGGCGGCGCCGACGGCCGACGAAGATCTGGCGCACAAGCCGGCAGCGCAGATCGCATATCGGGAGGCGTACCCGTCGGGGTACGGCCCGGCGCCGGCCGTGGCAGCGACGTACCGCAACCGATCGCAGGAATACCGTGACCTGTACTACCGGCTGCACGCCGAGGTCGACGGCCCGATCGACCGGGTCCGGCGCGCGGTGACCGACGGTGGATCCGACGAGGCCGTGATCGTGCGCACCTCGGATCACGGTGATCTCCTCGGCGCCCACGGCGGGCTCCACCAGAAGTGGTTCAACCTCTACGACGAGGCCACCAGGGTGCCGTTCTCGATCGCACGGATCGGCGAGCGCGCCACGGCAGGGTGTGTGATCGACGGTGCGCCGACCTCGCACGTCGACATCGTCCCGACACTGCTCGCCGCGGCCGGCATCGACGCGGCCGCGGCCGCCGAACTCCTGCGCGACGACTTCTCCGAGGTCCATCCGCTGCCCGGTGCGAACCTGATGCCGGCGGTCGACGACCCCGCCGTCGCCGATCGAGACCGTGGGGTCTACCTGCTCACCCGCGACAACATGCTCGAGGGCGATTCGGGAGCGTCCGGACTGGCGCGTCGCTTCGGACGTGCGTCGCGTCCGCCCGCCCCGTTGCAGATCCGGGTGCCGGCGCACGTGGCCGCCAACTTCGAAGGCCTCGTCCAGCGTGTCGACGGCACGCTCTGGAAGCTGGTGCGGTCGTTCGACGCCCCTGCCACGTGGACCGAGCCCGGCCGGCGTCATCTTGCGGCGACAGGTCCGTCCGGCGACCAGTTCCGCTCGACGCCGATCCCCGACCAGTGGGAGCTGTACGACCTCGACGCCGATCCGATCGAGGCGATCAACCGGGCCCACGACGAGTCGTGCAGCGAGGTGTTCACCGTGCTGCAGGCGGCCCTGTCCGCCGAACGGGCGCGGGCCGTTCCCGAACGCAACCAGCCCTGGCCCTACGCCACCCGCCGACCGACCGGAGGACCCGAGTCCCGTCGGCCCCCGGCACCGGCGCGTCTGCTGCGCGGGGTCGTACGGCGACTCGGACTCCATCCCGCCGATCCCGACACCCGCGACTTCCGCCTGCCGGGTCGCCGCGCCCTGATCGTCGCGACGAACCACGGCACGCTCGACATCGGCAAGCCCACGGGCGTGTTCGCCAGCGAGATGACCGTGCCGTACTACGCGTTCGTCGACGCCGGTCTCGAGGTCGACGTGGCGAGCCCGCTCGGCGGTGTCGTGCCGGTCGATCCGATGTCGCTCAAGCCGGTGAT
>CAXBAZ010000573.1:0-3295 GCA_963973395.1 uncultured Acidimicrobiaceae bacterium | reverse complement strand
TCGCGCCCGACGCCCTCTCGGTCGGTCGCTTCGCCAGCGACAAGTTCGTCGTCGTCGTCACCGGGGTCGACGAACGAGCCACCACCGAGCTCGGCGATCGTGTGCGCACCGCGATCGCGGAACCGATCGACACCGACGACTACCGGCTCGTGCTCACGGCGAGCGTCGGCGTCAGCCGCGGCCCACTCCATGGCACGACGCCGCAAGACCTCCTGCAGCGCGCCGAAGCGGCGATGGTGTCGGCCAAGTGGCTCGGCGGCGACACCACCTTCCAGTTCTCGACCGAGCAGATGCGTGACATCGAGGAGCGTTTGCAGCTCGGGCGTCGTCTCCGGCACGCGGTCACCAGCGGCGATCTGGAGCTCCACTACCAGCCGCAGCACTGCGCCGCCGACGGTGCGCTGACCGGGCTCGAAGCACTGCTGCGATGGACCGACGACGAGTGGGGCAGCGTGCCGCCCGATCGGTTCATCCCCATCGCCGAGACGGTCGGCCTGATGCCCGAGATCGGTCACTGGGTGCTCGACGAGGCGTGCCGACAGGCGCGTGCGTGGCTCGATGCCGGGCATGCCCCACTGCCGATCGCGGTCAACATCTCCGCCCAGGAACTCCGACGCGCCGGTCTCGTCGAACGGGTGCAGCAGGCATTGGAACGTCACGAGCTTCCGGCGAGCGCGATCACGATCGAGCTCACCGAGAGCACCCTGATGGAGAACGTCGAACGTGCGACCGCGACGATGCACGAGCTGACCCTCCTCGGCACCGAGATCGCCCTCGACGACTTCGGCACCGGGTACTCGAGCCTCGCCTACATCAAGAACTTCCCGATCTCGAAGATCAAGATCGACAAGAGCTTCGTGCGAGGTCTGCCCGCCGACGGCGACGACGTCGCGATCGTGCGGAGCGTGGTGGCGATGGCCCATGCGCTCGGCATCACCGTCGCCGCCGAGGGCGTCGAGACCGAGGAGCAGCGACAATTCCTTCGTGCCGGCGGCTGTGACGAACTGCAGGGCTACCTGCTCGGTCGCCCCGCCCCCGCCACGGAGACCGAACTCGGCTTCGGAGCCGGCTGAGCCGCACCCGCGATCGTCACGAACCCTCCACGGCCTCGGCCTCGGCCTCGGCCTCGGCCCCGGCGTTGGCGTCGGCGTCGGCGGCGAGGCGCCACGGGCCCGTCCGCAGGCTGAGGTAGCTCATGCCGCCGGCCACGATCGGGAAGACGTACTGCACCATCCGGTAGGCGGCGATCCCGAACGTCGCCGCCTCGAACGTGAACCCGAGTTGGACGAGCGACGTGATGTACACGCCCTCGACGATTCCGAGACCGCCGGGGGTGATCGGCACCGCAGCGGCGATGTTGGCGGCGCCGAACACGAGCACGAGGATCAGCGGGTCGAGCGCGATGTCGAAGGCACTGAGCAGCACCCACAGCGCCGCCATGTCGAATGCCCACTGCAGGAGGGCCCAGACGACGATGCGCCGCAGCAGCTTCCCGTCACCGCGCAACGCGACGATGCGATCCCGCACGGAGCGCGCCGCACCGACCAGCCGGTCGGGGTCGAGCCTCAGACGCCCAGCGAGTCCGCGGATCGGCCCGAGCAACCGATCGCCCGCTCGGGCGACGACAACGCCCACGACCACGAGCCCCGCGATGAGACCGACGCCGATCAACGCCACGACCAGGAACGCACCGTCGATCCCCCCGGCCGGGAGCGCGACCGCGAGTGCGATCCAGAACACCACGTTGAGCACCACGGCAGAGCCGAGGCCGGCCGTGGCGAGCGCGAACCCGGCGCCGGAGTTCGATGCCCCGGCGTGGGTCAGCAGCCTGAAGCCGAGCGCCGACGCCGTCGCGTTGCCGCCCGGGACGACGTTGGCGAGCGCCCTGGTGCTCAGCTGGATCCGGAACACCGAGAGATGCGAGATCCGGTCGGCCGGGTCGACGAGCGCCGACGACGTGAGGCCGGAGTAGCACACGATCGAGGCCATCACGAGCACGAATCCGATCGCCAGCCGGGCGGCACTGATCGTCTGCAGTTCGATCGTCGCTTCGCGGAACCGTGGGAGCTGCGGGATCACCAACACGCTCACCACGAGGGGCCACAGCAGAAGCTTGAGGATCGCCCACGGCCTCTTCGGAGGTCGGTCGGCATCTCGGTCGACTCGGGCCATACCGGCGCCCACCCTACCGACCACCGATCGAGGTGAGATCAGTCGCCGAGCAGGGTGGTGATCGGCGCGATGACCAGGCCGTCGCGGACGGCACGGTCGCCGAGCGGGGCGTTCAGTTCGACGACGACGGGGGTCGACGGGTTGCCGGGGCACGTGTTCGCACCCGGCCTGCTGATCACGCCGAACGCGATCCGGACGGCGTCGTCGGTCTCGACGACCTGTGGGCCGAGCAGGCGGTCGCCCATCTCCTGCCCTCCGGCGCACCCGCGCTCGGTCACCAGCACCCGGATCTCGGTCGAGTCGGCATCGCGCGCCGACGCAGGATCGATCTCCCAACCGACCTCGCCGATGCCCGCCGGCAACATCAGGCGGACGTCGCACGTGCCACCGCTGCTGGCGCCCGCCCAGATCCATCCGTTCGCACCCATCTCGGCACCGATGAACGGCATCCCCTCGTCGCTGAGGCGGATGAATGCCGCGCGCCCGTCACGCGCGTAGAGCAATGACCAGCCGTCCTGTGGCCAGGATTCGCCCTCGGGCCCGGAGAGCCACCCGTCGAGTACGGCGCGCAGGCCGGGTTCGACGTCCGCAGACGGGGTGAGCTGCTGCAGGTCTCCGAGCTCGAACTGCAGACCGTCGCACGTGACGGGCGTGTCGGCCGGGTACGTGCCGTCGTCGCCGGGGAGTTCGATCACGTCGAGCGGCGAGCCGGGATCGATCGGCGTCGGTGCATCGTCGACGAACTCACCCGACCAACACAGCAGTGCCGGATCGATTCCGCGCGTCTCGGTGATCGACTCGGCGAACGCGGAGAGTTGATCCGGCGTCAGCGGTGTCGCGAACTCGACGCTCACCCGGTTGTTCGTGAGGCCGACGCCCCCACTCACCGGGCCGCCCACGACCGCCTGAGCCACCTTCATCGCCGGGACGATCGCATCGTTCAACTCGGCCTCCGTGTGCTCCACCCGGACGACGTCGAACGCCACGCCCCACTCGCCGATCGGCCGGTCGTCGGTGATCTCCGGAGGCGGCTCGACCGCGTGCACGTCGTCGGGGGCCGGCCGCCGTAGCCGGAGGGCAGCCAGGTGGGGTGCGGGATCGTCGGTGAACGCGAGCACGACGG
>CAXBAZ010000572.1:0-3298 GCA_963973395.1 uncultured Acidimicrobiaceae bacterium | reverse complement strand
CACCGGCGGCCTCGACCAACGACGCATCATCGGTGCCCTCCGCGGCGCCGGCGTGGGCGCCACGCAGGACCGCCGCTCGAAATGCCTGCGGTGTCTGAACGGCTGCGAGTGTCGACCGCTCGGGTGTGGCGACCACCGCGCCCGACCCGTCGATGATCTTGATCGTGTCGGAGACGGGCACGCCCGGCACCGCCCCGTCGACGCCCGGCACGATCGCGTCGATCACGGCGCGGAACAGTTCGACCGAGGCGAGCGGCCGAGCGGCGTCGTGGATACAGATCACATCACACTCGTCGGGCACCTCCGCCAGGCCGGCACGCACACTCTCGGATCGGGTCGCACCGCCGGCGGTGGCACCCTCGCGCGCGGCGTCCGCGGCCGGCACGACCACGACCACCCCGTCGGAGACCTGTGCCGCGGTGCGCCGCGACCGATCGATGATTCGCTCGTCGCCGATCAGTTCGTACTGCTTCGGGCGGCCGAACCGCCGGCCCGACCCTCCGCCGACGACGATCGTCCAGACGATGGGTGGGCGCCGCACCCGACCGAGGGTAGTACCGTGTTCGAACGATGACCGACCATGTCGAGCGGCTCTCCCGCACCTCGTTCTTCGCCGACGCCTCCCCCGACCAACTGGCCGAAGTGGCCGCCGCGGGCCAGGAGCGCCACCTCGTCCGCGGCGATGTGCTGTTCCGGGAAGGCGACACCCCCGATGCGCTCTACCTGGTCACTCGCGGCCGGATCGCGATCGCGATGTCGAGTCCGATCGACCGGCGCGAAAGCGTGGTGGCGCTGATGGAACCCGGCGATCTGTTCGGAGACATGGGCATGCTCGACGACGGTCCCCGCTCGGCACTGGCCCGTGCGCTCGAACCGTCAGGCGTGCTGCAGATCCCCTTCGAGCCGGTGCGGGCGCTGTTCAACGACGACCCGCGACTGCTCTGGAACGTCGCCCGCCTGCTCGCGACGCGACTCCGCGTGATGGACGAGGTGCTCGCCGACTCGGTGTTCCTCGACGTGACCGGCCGGACGGCCAAACGGCTGCTCGAACTCGCCAACGGCTCCGACGACTTCCAGCTGCCGGTCACCCAGGAAGAACTGGCCGGCATGGTCGGCGCATCACGCGAACGGGTCAACAAGGCGATCGCCAGCTTCATCCGGCTCGGCTGGCTCGAACAGCACGACCGGAACTACCGCATCGTGCAGCGCGACCGCCTCGAACTCCGCTCGCGCTGAGTCCGTCAGGCATCGCTACCGGCTCGAACTCCGCTCGCGCTGAGTCCGTCAGGCATCGCGCCGTCGGTCGAGCACCGATCCGATGACGATCAACGCGGTCGACACCGCCGCGAAGTAGACGAGCCCCATCGGCCGACCGAGCGTGTCGATCGTCGCTCCTCCGCCCGACGTGCCGCCGTCCGCTCCTCCCCCGTTGGCGGCCGCGTCGATCGCTGCCTGGTACGGCATCCACTTGCCGGCGTCGTCCCAGCCGATCAGGTCGAGCACCAGCGCGAGCAGACCCTCGATCAGCAGCGGCCACAACAGCAGCAGCGTCACCGTCGCAGGTGAGTTGCGGATGATGAGACCGAGCCCGATCGCGAACAGCGTCACGGAGGCAGCGAGCACGATCACGCTGATCAGCGACGGCACCACCCCGTCGTCACCGATCGAGATCGAGAAGTCGCGCGCGGACAGGATCGCAGAGCCGACGAACCACGCCATGAACACGGCGATCGCCGTGACCACCGCGACGACGACGCCGTTGACGACCACCCTGGCGGCGATCACCCGGAGGCGGCTCGGTGTCGCGGCATAGGTGGGCCGGATCGTGTTGTGGCCGTAGTCGGACGTGACGCTGATCGCCGACATCGCGCCGAGCAGCATCGCCGACACCACGGTGAGCCCCACGATCAGGCCGGAGATCTCGTCCGAGTCGAAGCCTGCGTCGGACGGCGAGAACAGGGCCACGAGCGCAACCACGACGATCGGGAACACGAACGCGATGCTCGCGAGCACCCAGTGGGCGAGGATCGTGCGGAGCTTGATGAACTCGGCCCGGAGCGTGTTGATCATGACGTGCTCCCCGAGCGGTATTCCTGGCTGGATGCAGTTGCGGTGAGGAAGGCGTCTTCGAGCGACTCGGTCTGACCCGACAGTTCGTGCAGGGTGATGCCCTCGGCGTGTGCCACCTCGCCGACGGCCTCGATCGTGAGGCCGCGAACGTCGGCGCCCTCGGGTGCACCTGCGTCACCGATCAGCTTCACCGTGGCGCCGGCACGGTTGACCGCCTCGAGGAGCTGCGGGAGCTGCGGGCTCCTGATCCGCACCCACGAGCTCGCATGTTTGGCGACGAACTCGGCGACCGACGACTGCTGGATCAGCCGGCCCTTGCCGATCACGATCAGGTCCTGGGCCATCAGCGACATCTCGGAGAGCGCATGGCTGCTGACCAGCACCGTACGGCCCTGGTCGGCGTAGTGCCGCAGGAAGTCACGGATCCAACGGATGCCCTCGGGATCGAGCCCGTTGGCGGGCTCGTCGAGGATGATCGTCGCCGGATCGCCGAGCAGCGTGCTCGCCAGCCCGAGCCGCTGTTTCATGCCGAGCGAGTAGCCACGCAACTTGCGGTCGGCGACCTCGGTCATCCCGACGAGCTCGAGCACCTCGTCGGCCCGGCTCATCGAGATGCCGTTGCTCGCCGCCAGCCACCGGAGATGGTTGCGTCCCGACCGGGCCGGGTGCACGTAACCGGCGTCGAGCAGGATGCCGACCTCGTGCAGCGGCGCCGCGAGTTCGCGATAGTGCTTGCCGGCGAAGGACGCCTCGCCCTGTTCGTACCGGTCGAGACCCACCATGCACCGCATGGTCGTGCTCTTGCCGGAGCCGTTCGGACCGAGGAAGCCGGTCACCCGGCCCGGCTGGACGTCGAACGACAAGTCGTCGACGGCCACCACCTGACCGAACCGCTTCGTGAGGTTGCGTACCTGCAGCACGCCGACATCAGACCAGGTTCGTCGCGGTTCCACAACGACCCTCGACGATTCCGGCGACGATTCCGGCGACGTTCGTGACCGGAGCGCGGTCCCGATCCCGTCGGCGATCGGTGCCGACGACGCACCTGGCGCCGGGCCGTCGCTACCTGGCGAACGTGTCGATCATCAGGTGCACGTCGGGGGCCAGCGGGTACAGGATCGGGCACGTGCACCCGCTGTCGACGTACTCGTCGACCTTGGCTCGAACCTCGTCGGGCGTGCCCGACGCGGTGATCATCTGCACGATGTCGTCCGGCACGAGCTTGCTG
>CAXBAZ010000571.1:0-3309 GCA_963973395.1 uncultured Acidimicrobiaceae bacterium | reverse complement strand
CCCGCACCGGTCGACAGCCGACCATGTCGCGATTCCGTGCACCCCGGCCACACGATCGCGACTCACCGCGCCGGTCGACGGTCGACCGTGTCGCGGTTCGGGTGCCGACCGGCCTGCCGGCCGGCACCCGCGTGGGACTCAGACGAGCACGAGTGATTCGAGCCGGGCGTACGACATCTCCATGCCGTCGACCATGCCCGTGGCCAGCACCTCGTCACGCAACTCCCGGTTCGGGTAGGTGATCACCAGTGTGAGGAGCGTGCCGCCATCGACCGGCGTCAGGGTGATTTCGTTGCGAACGCCGGGCCCGTCCATGCCGATCATCCGTTCCGTCGTGACGGAACGGCGCGGCGGCGTCGCCTCGAGCACCTCGCCTTCGAACCCGAAACGGCCGGAGCCGTCGTCGGCCTCCCACTCGTAGCGGTACGACTCGCCCGGTTCGATGCCGACCTCGCAGACCGGCATCGTCCATCCGTCCGGACCGAGCATCCACCGGCGCATGAGGTCGGCATCGTGGTGTGCCTGCCACACCTGCTCGACCGTCCCGCGCACGACGCGGCTGATGCGGACGCGGGTGTCGTCGAGCAACTGGGAGGCGGTGGCCCGCCCCGCGGCGAACGACGCGAGGTCGGCGAGCACGTCGTCCATCTGTGCCATCGCCGTGGTGGCACCTTCGACCATGCCCATCTCGGCCAGTTGCTCCATGGACGCAAGATCGGGGAACGTGGTGACCGTCGTGTAGCGGGAGCCGCCCGGCGTCGAGGTGAACTCCATCCGCATGGTCATCGACGGCATCTCGTCGTTGGGCGAACCGTCGTCGCCGGCGAACCCGTCGATCACCTCGAAGCTGTGTCCGGGATCGACCGACCTGAAGATCCAGTATCCGCTCGACGATTCGCCGTCCGGACCGGTCATCGTGTAGTCGCTGCGGCCGCCTTCGACCATGTCGTGACGTGTGAACGTGGCCGGCCAACTCGGCGGCCCCCAGAAGCGCTCGATCTGCCGGGGGTCGGCGAAGGCCTCCCACAGCCGCTCGACGGGCACCGGGTAGTCGCCGACGAGGGTCATCGTGAGCGTTTCGGGATCGGAGGTGACGGATGTGACGGGCATGGTGTCTCCTGACGGGTGTCTCGTGGTGTTGGAGTGTTCGGATGTTCGGGTGTTCTGGTCGCCCCGCTGGTCGGCTCGATCTCGGGCCGACCAGCCGGTGTCGCCGTCGGTCAGCTGTCGGGCGACGGGTCGGCGAGCACGTCGTCGAGTTGGCTGAACCGTGCGTACCAGAGCTCTTCGAGTGCGGCGAGCACGGCTCGAGCACGGGCGATCTGGTCGGGGTTGCCGCGCACGAGCCGCTCGCGGCCACGGCGGTGTTTGCTCACGAGGCCTGCTCCCTCCAGCACGGCGACGTGCTTCTGCACGGCGGCGAAGCTCATGTCGTAGTCGGCGGCGAGGGCACTCACCGAGGCTTCACCCGTGAGCGTGCGGCGCACGATGTCACGCCGCGTCGCGTCCGCCAGGGCTCGGAAGAGTCGATCGACCTCGGCGTCCGACATCTGAACATCTACAACCATATGGTTGTAGATTACGGATGGAGACCGAGGCTGTCAACCCTCTCTCAGCCAGCCATGCTCTCAGTCAGCCGTGTTGCGATGCACTCGATAGTGCGATTTACTGCACTCATGCATCGGTCGGGCTCACAGCAGAGCGAACACGTCGCGACCGAGGTGCGGCGGCGACGCCAGCAGCGCGACTGGACGCTCGACGTCGCTGCCGTCAGGCTCGGAGTGAGCCGGCGTCTGCTCGTACAGATCGAAGCCGCCCAGGCCAATCCGTCGCTGTCGACCCTCTTGTCGATCGCCGAGGGCTTCGACACGTCACTCGTCGAGCTGCTCTCAGGCGCCGACAAGCCGGCGATCACCGTGCAGACCGACAACACGACCGCGCCCGTGTTGTGGGAGGGCGATCACGGAGGGCGCGGCCGCCTGCTGGTCGGTTCGGACCCGCTCGAGTTGTGGGAGTGGACCCTCGAACCGGGCGACGAGCGTCGATCCGACGCGCACCGGCCGACATCACGCGAAGTACTGCTCGTCGTCCAGGGAACGGTGACACTGAGCGTGGGCGCCGCCGAGCCGGTGTCACTGCGAACCGGCCAGTCGGCGATCTTCCACGCCGACGAGCCGCACTCGTACCGCAACGAGACCGGGGAATCGGTCCATTTCGTATTGGCGGTACACGAGCCGAGTAGGGGTGGCACATGAGCGGACGGCTGGCGTCACTGCTCGTCGTGGTCGCGGCGCTGACCTGCTACCACCTCGCGCAGCGATCGATGCCCAGTGCAATCCGCCCGGCACCGTTGTTCGCTTTCGTGTACGGCGCGGCGGCGATCGTGATGGTGAGCGTGGTGCTCGTCGATCGATCGGCGAGCAACATCGGAGAGATCACCACGACCGCATCGCATTGGGCGCCATGGCTGCTGGTGACGTCGGTCGCCGGAATCGAGCTCGGCGTCTACGCGATGTACCGCGCCGGTTGGAGCATCGGCACTGCGAGCGTCTCCACACAGGCGATCGTCGCCGCGATCCTGGTGGTCGTCGGACTCGTGCAGTTCGGTGAACACCTCACCCTGGTCCGCACGACCGGGCTCGCGTTGTGTCTCATCGGCGCCGGACTGGTCGCCCGATGAGCATCTCCGCTGAGGAGTGGATCGTCCGATCGAGCGTCGAGCCGAACGTGCACGAACGATGGCCCGACTACCGCGTCATCCTGGTTGCCGCCGACCGGGTCGACACCGCCAGGCTCGCCGGCGTCGCCGACATGCTGTTCGACCGAGCGGTCGCGGACGCCCGAGCCATCGAGCCGGGCGAACTCGATCAGCACATCGCGCTGTGGCAGCTGGCCTACCGCGACTTCGGTGTGAAACCGCGGGTCGCGCGTCCGAGCGTCGATGCGCTGATCCGACGGGCCGTCTCGGACACCGGGCTCCCCCGGATCAACCCTCTCGTCGATCTGTACAACGCGATCTCGATCATGCACCGGGTACCGATCGGCGGCGAGGACCTCGACCGGTACGACGGCCCCGCCCGTCTCGCGCTCGCGGCCGGCGACGAGCCGTTCCACACGACCGCACACGGCGAATCGATCGTCGATCACCCTGATCCCGGCGAACCCGTCTGGGTGGATGAATCGGGAATCACGTGTCGACGCTGGAACTGGCGGCAGACCGCCCGCACCGCCATCCACGAAGGAACCACCACTGTGGCCTTCATCGTGGATTCGCTTGACGCACCCGATCATCGCGGTGCGCACTGCGCC
>CAXBAZ010000570.1:0-3315 GCA_963973395.1 uncultured Acidimicrobiaceae bacterium | reverse complement strand
CACGGCTTCGGCGACCACGTTGCGGATGACCTGCGCATCGCTCAGACGATTGCCGTCGCCGTCGACCGTCACATCTCCGAACGTGTCGAGTCCGAGTTCGAGTTCCAGTTCCACGAGCCTCTCCAGTTCTGCAGATTTAGTTGTGCTCGCAATAAGTATACCGTGCGCGACCGACACACCGGGGCGGTATCGCTACCGGACGAACACTCGGAGCTCACTCGCTCGGTTCCCGGCGCTCGGTACAGCCGCCACGGCCTCCGTCAACCGTCGAGCGTGTGGAGTTCGCGGCGCATGATCTTGCCGGTACTCGTTTTCGGTAGATCGGTGACGAACCGCACGGCTCGCGGCACCTTGTAGGCGGCGAGTTCGACGCGGCACGCGGCGATGATCTCGTCCGCGTCGGCGCTCATCCCGTCCTTGAGCACGACATAGGCCTGAGCGACTTCTCCCTTGGCGTCGTCGGGGACCGAGCCGACCGCCACCATCGCGACCGCCGGGTGCGAACCGATCACGCGCTCGATCTCGGCGGGGTACACGTTGTAGCCGGCGGTCAGGATCATGTCCTTCTTGCGGTCGACGATGAACACCAGGCCGTCGGCATCCATGCTGGCGAGGTCGCCCGTGTGCAGCCAACCGTCCGGCTCGATCGCCTCGGCGGTCGCTTGCTCGTTGCCGTAGTACCCGACCATGACGGTCGGACCCCGCGCCATCAGTTCGCCGACCTCACCGGGCGGCAGCGTCGCCGACGCGTCGTCGATGTCCGCGATGCGGACCTCGGTGTACGGGAGTGCGACACCGATCGAACCGTGCCGGTTCGGTCCGTAGCTCGGGTGCGTCGTGCCGAGACCGGCGAGTTCGGTCATCCCCCACAGCTCGATCAGCGGACAGCCGAAGCGCTGCTCGACCTCACGCATCTTGGCGACCGCCATCGTCTGCCCACCGACGGTGCACCTGGTCAGTGACGACAGGTCGGTGTCGTCGAGCGCCGGATGGTTCAGCAGGTACAGGAACATGGTCGGCACCCCCTCGAACATCGTGGCCCGGTAGCGCGCGATGCTCGCCAGGATCTCGGTCTCGACGAACGTCGTGTGCAGCACGAGGGTCGCCCCGTACATCGTCGCGGAGTTCATGACCACGTTGCCGTAGACGTGCGGACAGGGCAGCGCCGACACGATGGTGTCGCCGCTGGCGCGGAGGTGCATCTGCGCCGTCATCGCCGCGTTCAGCACGACGGCGCGGTGCGACTGCATCGCGCCCTTCGGGTGGCCCGTGGTGCCCGACGTGTAGCAGATCGTCGACAGCACTGAGGGATTGACCGGTACGGGGTCGAAGTCGGGCGATCCCTGCTCGATCAGGTCGGACATCGACCGCACACCCCCGATGTCGTGGTCGTCGAAGAACACGATCTCCGACAGCGTCGGCGCATCGCGTACACCGAGCACCTGGCGGCCCTTGCCCCCCGACGCCACGAGGGCCTTCGCCCCGCAGTCGCGTACGACGAACTCGACCTCCGTCGGCGTGAGCATGACGTTGATCGGATTCACGACGGCACCCAGCCGAGCCACGGCGTGGTAGGCGACCATCCACTCCCACCGGTTCTCCGAGTACAGCGTCACGATGTCGCCCGATCCGATCCCGAGTCGATCCAACCCGGAGGCGAACCGGGCAGCGAGCGCATCGAGTTCGGCGAACGAGAACTCCCGCCCGTCGTGCACCAGTGCGGTCTTGTCCCCGAAGCGGGAAGCCGCCGACGGCAGCACCTCACCGATCGTCTGGATCATCGTTCCCCCTGACCTGGTAGACCGCACCCGACTCGGGTGGCATGTCGATGGTGAACTCGGCGAACGCGCCGTCGTCGGTGACCCGCAGATCGACCTCGGCGGGGCCGTTGCCGTCGATGCGACGGAGCCGACCGGCCCGGTCACCGAGCGCCAGCTCTGCGATGCCGAGCCGAACCACGACGTGGCGGGCGAGTCGTGAGTCGCCGAACTCACCCGTCTCGAGATTGCCGATCAGCACGTGGTCCACGCCGTCACTGCGCCAGGCATGCACGGAGATCGGCAATGGTCGCTCGACGTCGACGACGTGGCTCCGGCCCTGTCGTGCGGCCAGTTCGTGGAGGAGCGTGGCAACCCGGTACACGGGGTAGGTGGAGCCGACCTGGTACTTGGGCACGAACTGGTTGAAGGGCTCCGACCAGTCGGTCGGCTGCCAATACAACCGGTCGCCCCTGGTCGTGATCAGCGGCGTGTGTGCACTCTCGTAGTGCACCGCCACGTCGCTGTCGACCTCCACCGCGACGTGCGCCGGCACGTACGGTCGGTCGTGCGGTGGCACATCATCGCGATCG
The DNA here is from genome assembly GCA_963973395.1 of uncultured Acidimicrobiaceae bacterium. GTDB lineage: Bacteria > Actinomycetota > Acidimicrobiia > Acidimicrobiales > Ilumatobacteraceae > Ilumatobacter. The sequence continues at coordinate 965 of CAXBAZ010000570.1, read as the reverse complement.
CCGCGGCAGACCCAGAAGTCGGCCGCGATCTCCCGCTCGGTCGGACGCACGCCGAGTTCGCTCGCAACTCCGCCGTCGATCGCGTCGGCACGGCCGAACACGGCCCATCCCGGAGCGTCGAGCAGGGCGCCGTGCTCGCCGCCCGGGCACGGCGCCTGGCTGATCAACACCTGCTGGCCGTCGAGGCCCTCGAGCCAGTCGGCGCGCGTCGCGGACAGCACTGGCACGCCCCACTTCATGAGCAGTGCCGCCTGGTCGTCGATCCACTCGCCGATGTTGTCGGCCGGTGTGGTCTCGACGAGGCGTTCCATCGCGTCTCGGTCGTAGACGAGCGTCGGGCCATGGACGTGTTCGAGCGCACTGGCGCTCGCCTCGCTGCGATCGAGCAGCCCGGTGATGAACTCGACGTCGTCGGGTGACAGCAGCGACGACGGCCCCTGGTTCATCCACGACACGTACGCACCGGCCGACGGTTGAGGGCCGTTCGGTGTCAGTGCGCTGGCGTGGGCGAATGCCCACGCTCCCCACGTCAGCTTGCTCGGGACCTGGTGGATCGTGTCCCAGTGCTCCCACCCGTCCCAGGTCTCGACCAGGTGATAGAGCGCACACGGACGCTCTCGTCGTTCGTTCGCGCGTTGGATCATCGCGCCCCGCGTGAGCAGGTTGGCCGTCTGGAACGTCCATCCTTTCCAGAGCTGGTGCCACCAGTCCTGCCAGGCGCCACCCCACGTCTGTTCGACCCAGGCGTCGATGTGTCCGTCGGCGACGAGTGATTCGAAGTCCACGCAGCCGACGCGCCAATCGGCGACCGGGCTGATCGCGCTGGAGTATCCCATCACCAGTCGATCGGGCGCCGCTTGCTTCACGGCGCGGAACAGATCACGAACGGCGTCGGAGAACTCGGCGATCACGGCGGGGTCGTCGGGGGCAGTCGTGCCGTACGGGCCGTTGCGGGTGTAGATCAT
>CAXBAZ010000569.1:0-3323 GCA_963973395.1 uncultured Acidimicrobiaceae bacterium | reverse complement strand
CCACGAGGACGGGATCGCCTCGGGACGCCGCGTGTGCGAACGGATCGCCGCCTCCGTCGAGGTGGCGGCGTGAGGGCCGGCGGGGCCGCGGTGTGCACCGGTGCGGTCGTGCACCGACGCCACCAACCGGCCCACCACGAGTTCACGGCCCCGCTCAGCCAGGTGTGGATCGATCCGGACGACCCTGCCGCCCTCTGCGACCCGCACCCGTTGTGGTCGGCGACTCGGCCGGCGCCGGCCCGCTTCCGACGCGCCGACTACGGCGAGGCGACATCCGGTTCGCTGGCCGCCGAGGTGCGCGATGCGCTGTCCCCGGTCCTCGGCGGTGGACCCACGGGCGACGTCCGGATGCTCACACAGGTGCGCCGGTGGGGCTGGCTGTTCAATCCCATCACGGTGTACGTCGCGTGGGATGCCGACCCGGAGACCCCGGTCGGCGCGGTGTTGGACGTGACGAACACCCCCTGGAAGGAGCGGCATCGGTATCCCGTCGCGCTGACGCCGCCGGACGCGGCCGGCTGGTCGACGGCGACCACCGACAAGGTGCTGCACGTGTCGCCGTTCCTCGACGAGGCGTTCCGTTACGACCTGCGGTTGCGCGGCTCACACGGGACGATCGAGTTCCAACTCGACGTGGTGCCCCACGGCGGGGACGAACCGACGCTCGTCACCGCGATGTCGGTCGACCGTCGGCCCGCGACCCGCGGTTCGCTGGGTGCCCACCTCCGAACGAACCCGTTCCCGACCCATCGTGTGTCGCTGGGCATCCACGCCCAGGCGATGCGCCTCTGGCGCAAGCGGGTTCCGTTCGTGCCACATCCCTCCAAGCGGGAGGCGCGGGCATGAGCATCGACACGATCGACCAGCCACGCACGTGCCGGCAGAGGGAGCGTGCCGACGTCCAAGCCGACCGCCTGCTCGCTCACGCGAACGTGTCGCGCTCGGTGTCGCTCGCGGAACGGTGGACCGGCCGCATCGCTGCGCACACGATGCACTCGCTGCTCGCACGCCTGGGGAGCGACCGGCTCGAGGTCGCCGAACGAATCCCCGGACGTCCCGCCCGGGAGCACTCGTACGGACCCGGCGGCGGGTTGACGGCGCGTGCGGTGGTGGTCGATCGCCGGGCCTACTCCGCAGTGCTGACCGAAGGCTCGATCGGGTTCGGTCGTGGGTTCATCGAGGGCTGGTGGACCTCCGACGACCCCGTCGCGGTCATCCGGGTCGTGATCCGCAACATGGGCACGATCGACCGGATCCGAAACCGCTGGGAGTCGCTGACCGGGTGGGCGACCGATCGTGTCCGCTCGATCCGTCCTCGCGACAGTCGGGAACGCAACCGCGACGACATCGGAGCCCACTACGACATCGGCAACGACTTCTTCGAGCTCTTCCTCGACGAGACGATGACGTACTCGGCGGCGGTGTTCCCGACCGACGGCACGTCGCTCGCCGACGCGAGCCGGCACAAGTACGACCTCCTGCTCGACCTGCTCGGCGTCGATCACCGGCACCAGCTCCTCGAGATCGGGACCGGGTGGGGCGGCATGGCGATCCGTGCCGCCGAGCGCGGCAGCGAGGTGACGACCACCACGATCTCCGCCGAGCAGCTCCGCGAGGCACAGAAGCGGGTCGCCAACGCCGGCCTCGCCGACCGCGTCCGCGTGCTCGACGTCGATTGGCGCGACCTCGACGGCCGGTTCGACCGGATCGTGTCGATCGAGATGATCGAGGCGGTCAACTGGCGTGACTACGACGACTTCTTCGCCACGATCGAGCGGCGTCTGCGGCCCGGCGGACGGGTTGCGCTCCAGGCGATCGTGCTTCCCGACGACCGATGGCACCGCGCGAAGAAGACCGAGGACTTCATCCGGCGGTTCGTGTTCCCGAACGGGTACCTCCCGTCGGTCGGTGCGATCGAGGACTCGCTGGCGCGGGCGACCCGTCTGCAGATCACCGAGGTGCACGACTATGCCGAGCACTACGCCGAGACACTCCGGCGGTGGCGCGAGCGGTTCGACACCCGCCTCGACGACGTCGCCGCGCTCGGACTCGACGAACGGTTCCAGCGGTTGTGGCGCTTCTACCTGGCGTACTGCGAGGCCGGATTCCACGAGCGCCACTGCTCGGTCGTGCAGATCCTCATCGAGGATCAGCGGCCGGCGGCCCGGTGATCGCGGCCCCGACGACCGGGAGCAGCCGACGTGCCGGCGGTGGCGACGACTGCGACCCCGGCCACGACGAGCAGCCCACCGACCAGTTCCACCCGCCCGAGCACCTCGTCGCGGAGCAGCCACCCGAAGAAGACGCCGAACAGCGGGATGAGGTACGCCGTCGCCGCCGCCTGGGTCGGTGTGGCCCGTCGGACGACGGTGGCGATCAGCGAGAACGTGACGGCGTTGGCAGGGATCGCTGCGTACAGGAGCGGCGCGAACAGCCCGATCGACCAGTCGATGCCGCCGACCCCCTCGGTCGCCGCGGCGAACGGCACGAGCACCGCCGCCGACATCCAGAGCTGGACACCGACGAGCATGATCGGCGAGACCGCGCTGAAGTCCTTCCACTTCATGAACACCGTCCCGAACGCCCAGGCCACCGCCGAGAGCAGCAACGTCACGGCGCCGACGGTCTCGGCGCCACCGTCCAGCGCCGGCGAGGCGAGCACGGCGGTGCCGCCGAAGCCGATCACGAGTCCGAGCACACCCAGCGGACGCACCCTCACGTGCAGGATCAACAGCGACAGCGTGGCGGTGAACAGCGGCATCGTGCTCGACATCAGCGAGGCGAACCCCGCCGGCACCCGGTTCACGCCGAAGACGAGCAACGCGCTCGACACCGTGGTGATGCTGAAGCTCACGACGAGGATGCGGCCGAGCACGGCTCGCTCGGTCGGGAAGCGTTCGCCGCGACCCACCGCCAACGCCACCAGGAACGTGCCCCCGATCACCGTCCGCATCGCCGTCACCGAGAACGGGTCGGCGTGATCGAGGGCGTACTTCAGCGCCGTGAAGTTGCCGCCGATCAGCGCGGCGACGACGACGATCGTCACCAGCACGAACACTGGCGTGGCCGTCGCCGACGGCGCTTTCGGTCTGCTGGTCATCGATCGGCCACCCTTCGTCGCCGGACCCTACCCATCGGCCCTGTCGCCTGGTAGGAACAGGGCTCATGTCACGACTCGTGTGGTTCATGGCGGCGACGCTGGCGGTCGTCACGTCGTGGACGTTCGGTGCCGCGGCCCCGCTCGACGCCGCCACGGACGCGACCGGCTACCGTCCCCTGCCCTCCCCGCAGCGGCTGCTCGACACCCGGCCCGGCGAACAGAC
>CAXBAZ010000568.1:0-3324 GCA_963973395.1 uncultured Acidimicrobiaceae bacterium | reverse complement strand
CTGCTCGCACGCCCACGCGATCGCGTGCTCGCGGCCGCCGCCGCCGATGACGAGCACCCGCATCAGGCGATCGCCCCCTCGAACGAGAGCTTGGCCTGGGCGTCGACCACCGCGAGCGGGTACGCGCCGGTGAAGCAGGCGTTGCAGTAGCCGTCCTCGGCGCCGACGGCGCGCATCATCCCGTCGAGCGAGAGGAACGCCAGACTGTCGGCGCCGATGTGATCACGGATCTCGTCGACGGTGCGATGGGCCGCCATCAGGTCACCGTCGTGGCCCATGTCGACACCGAAGTGACAGGCGTGGGTGATCGGTGGACACGTGATGCGCACGTGCACCTCGAGGGCGCCGGCGTCGCGGAGCATCTTCACGAGCGGCCCGGCCGTGGTGCCGCGTACCAGCGAGTCGTCGATCATGAGCACCCGCTTCCCGGCGAGGTTCTCGCTGAGCGCGTTGAATTTCAACGCCACCCCGCGATCGCGCATCGACTGGGTCGGCTCGATGAACGTGCGCCCGATGTACCGGTTCTTGATCAGACCGTCGTTGTGCGGGATCCCGCTCTCGGCCGAGTAGCCGATCGCGGCCGGGATCGAGGAGTCGGGCACAGGGATCACCACGTCGGCCTCGACGCCGCTCTCGCGGGCGAGCTCGACACCGAGCCGCTGGCGGACGTGGTGCACGTTCTGGCCGTCCCATACGGAGTCGGGCCGCGAGAAGTACACGAACTCGAACGTGCACCGTGAACTCCGCACCGCCGGCGCCAACGCCTGATGGCGTTCGATCTCGGCGCCGCGCAGCGTGATGATCTCACCGGGCTGCACCTCGCTGATCTCGACACAACCGAGCGTCGCGAGCGCACAGGTCTCGCTGGCCACGGCATGGCCGCCGTGCGGCAGCCGACCGACCGACAGCGGCCGGAACCCCCACGGATCGCGCACCGCGATCACCTCGTCGGCGGCGAGCAGCACCAGCGAGAACGCCCCCTTCCACGCCGGCACCGTGCGCTCGAGACGTTCCTGCCAGGTTCGGCCACCGGCGGCGGCGAGCATCAGCGCGATCACCTCGGTGTCGCTCGTGGCCGTGAGCCCGAAGCCCCGGTGCAGCAACTCGTCGCGCAGCGCGCCGGCGTTCACGATGTTGCCGTTGTGCGCGACGGCGAGCGGACCGTGCATCGTCTCCACCAGGAACGGCTGGATGTTCCGCTGGGCGTTGGACCCGGTGGTCGAGTACCGGGTGTGCCCGATCGAGTGGTAGCCGGAGAGGGGCGCCATCGCCTCGGGCGTGAACACGGTCGCGACCAGTCCCTCGTCCTTGTGCACCCGCACCCGCTGGCCGTCGCTCACGGCGATGCCGGCGGCCTCCTGACCCCGGTGCTGCAGCGCGAACAGCCCGAAGAACGTCATCTCGGCGACGCCGTCGCCGTGCGGCGTGGAGATGCCCATCACGCCGCACTCCTCCCTGGGGTGGTCGCCGATGCTGACGGGCGTTGCGTTCACAGCAGGCCTGCTTTCGTGAGGTTCTCGATCAATCGTGGGGCGATGGGGTAGGCGCCGGGTTCGAACGTGGTGCCGGTGAGGCGCTCGTAGGCGACGATGTACCGGCCGGTCGTGGCCGACCACACCTCGCCCGGCACCTGGGGCACGGGGCCGTCGCCCTTGTAGCCGATCGCCGCGAACGCGCGGCGCACGACCTCCTTGTCGAGGCTCTCCGGTTCGTCGCCCGCGGCGAGCCGGCGCTCGTACGACTCGGCGACCCACCAGCGTGACGAGTCGGGCGTGTGCACCTCGTCGATCAGGATCAACTCGTCGTCGGCGGTCAGCCCGAACTCGTACTTCGTGTCGGCCAGGATCATCCCCGCCGCGGCACCGAGCTCGACCCCCCGGGCGAAGACGGCGAGCGCCGCCTCGACGACCCGGTCCCACAGCTCCGGCGCGAGCAATCCGCGCTCGGTCACCTCGGCGCACGACAGTGGTTCGTCGTGACCACCCGCCACCGCCTTGGTCGTCGGCGTGACGAGGGGGCCGGGCAGTGGCGTGTTCTTCCGGAGCCCGTCCGGCAGGCGATATCCGTACATCGACCGCGCCCCGGCCTCGTACATGCCCCACAGCGACGTGTCGGTCACCCCGGTGATGTGCCCGCGGACCACCACCTCGACCGGCAGCGGGCGGGCCTCGCGGGCGAGCAGCGCGTTCGGGTCGGGCACCGAGATCACGTGGTTGGCGACGATGTCGGCAGTGCGCTCGAACCACCACGCCGACAGCTGGTTGAGCACCTGACCCTTGTACGGGACCCCTGCGAGCACCCGGTCGAACGCCGAGAGACGATCGGTGGTGACGATCAGCCGGCGCCCTGCTCCCGCCGACCACGAGGCCCGCACCTTGCCGTCACGGCGACCGTCGAGTGGCAGGTCGATCTCCACGAACGGATCGAACAGGCTCGTGCGCATGGCCGGCTCACATCTCCCTGGCGGTGGACACGCCGTTGCGGAACAGGGCCAAACCGAGGTTGTCGAGACCGGCGCCGCGCAGGTGGTGTGGATGCTGACGGCCGACGACGAAGTTCTCCGGGTGCGGCATCAACCCGAGCACGTTGCCCGCCGCGTTGCAGACACCGGCGATGTCGGCGACCGACCCGTTCGGATTCGTGCTGCGGTAGCGGAGTGCCACCTGGCCGGCCTCGGCGAGCGTGTCGGGGTCGGGGTGGACGTACCGGCCCTCGCCGTGTGCGATCGGACAGTGGATCGGCTGATCGAGACCCGTGGTCCAGAGGCAGCGCGACTTCGGCTGCGGCTCGAGCACCACCCACCGGCACTCGAACCGGCCGTGACTGTTGTGCCCGAGCGAGCCCGGCACCAGCTTCGATCTCGTCAGCACCTGGAAGCCGTTGCAGATCCCGATCACCGGGCGGCCGGTGGCGACGAACTCGCGCATCTCGTCGCCGATGCCGGTCATCAGGTCGAGCGCGAGCATGCGGCCGGCGCCGAGCGAGTCGCCGTACGAGAACCCCCCGGCGATGCCGAGCAGCTGGGCGGTCTGCAACAGCTCGGGCCGCTCGATCAGTTCGGCGACGAGCACGGTCGTCGGCGCGGCACCGGCCAACTCGAACGCGAGCGACAGGTCGCGGTCGCGGTTGGTGCCGGGACCCGCGATCACGAGCGCGGTGGGGGCCGTCATGCGTCGTCTCCGATCGGACCCGGGAACGAGATCCGGTTGAACGCGTCGGCCAACGTCTCGATCGGGATCGGGTCGACGCCGGGCAGGCGCAGCTCCTGGTCGACCACCACCCGCCCGAGCACGTGGAGCGGCTCGTGCATCACGTCGCGGAACC
>CAXBAZ010000567.1:0-3328 GCA_963973395.1 uncultured Acidimicrobiaceae bacterium | reverse complement strand
CGGTCGCGCTCGCCGCCTCCACGGGCTCGGTCGCCGTCGCGTACGCCGCTGCGTTCGGTCTGTCCGCCGGTGCCGCGGTGTTCAATCCGGCGGCAGCGGCTCTGCTCCCAGACGTCGTTGGCACCGATGAGTTGGTCGACGCGAACAGTGCCCTGTGGACGGCAGCGGTCACGGTCCAGATCGCTCTGGCTCCGCTCGCCGGGCTCGTGATCGCGGTGTTCGGCGTCGAGATCGCTTTCCTCGTCAACGCCGCGACCTTCATCGCGTCCGCGCTGCTGCTGTCGAGGCTCCGAGTCGGGCGGACAGCGGCCGAACCAACCGGACGCTCGAGGGGCGACATCCTGGCCGGGGCGCGCACCATCATCGCCGATCGACTCCTGATCCGACTGGCCGTCGTCCAGGTCATCGCGTCAATGTCGGCCGGTGCCACCAGCGGCCTCCTCGTCGTGCTCGCCGACCGCTGGCTCGGGGTCGGGCCGAGCGGGTTCGGTGCCCTGCTCGGCGCGGTCGGACTCGGCGCGACCGCAGGCCCACTCGTGCTGCGACGCTTCATCAACGCCGGCGACAAACGCTGGCTGTTCGGACCGTTCGCGGTACGCGGCGGTGTCGACCTCACGCTCGCCGCGGTTGCCAGCCCGGTCGTCGCCGGCGGCGCCTTGACCGTCTACGGCATGTCGACCAGCACTGGCATGATCGCCTACCAGACCACCCTGCAGGCCCTCGTCCCTGCCCCGACGCGAGGCCGGACATTTGCCGCATATGACGTTGCCTGGAACGTGGCCCGCCTGATCTCGCTCGCGATCGGCGGCATCCTTGCCGACGTCATCGACGTCCGATTCGTCTACATGATCTCCGGACTCCTTCTCCTCGTGGCTGCGACGATCGGACTGACGACCAACAACACAACGACCGGCAAAACGTCCCGACCGGCTCACCGAGAGTCGATGTAAGGGCGTCGAGCGGCGGGATCCAGATCGGCGCCGTGCGACGGTGGGATCTGCTACACGATGTCGTTTGCGGCGGGCTGTAGCTGGGTATGGGTGGCGCATGGATCAACGCGGACAGGTCGACGAGTTCGGTCCGGGCGTTCAGCCTGGAGCCGATGGGAGCACGTCCGGGGACGTGAGCGAGGTGGCTGGTCCGGAGGGCGGTCACAGCGATCGCGGAGGCGGCGTGCAGATGAGCTACCTCCGTTTCGGCGCCATGATCGCCACTTCGACGGTCACCATGTTCGGCCTGATGTATCTCAACACGTACGCATGGGACCATGTTCGGTGGAGCGAGACCCGCGCGTACATGGCGCTCGTGATGGGCGCAACCATGGCGGTCATCATGTTGGGCTTCATGCTCAGCATGTATCGCAACACGATGGTCAACATCGGCATCGCAGCGTCCGCAGTACTGCTGTTCGTCGGAGCCTTGTGGCTCGTCCGCAGCCAGAACACCGTGCAGGATCAGTCGTACATGCGGGCCATGATTCCGCACCACTCGATTGCGATCTTGACGAGCGAACGGTCAGAGCTCGCTGACTATCGAGTGTGTGAACTCGCCATTGAGATCATCGAGGCGCAGCGCCGGGAGATCGCGGAGATGGACTGGCTGATCGCCGACATCGCCGAGAACGGGCCGGCCAGCACCGCCGCAGCGGCCGAGGAGCGCGCCGTTCCCGAGTTCACCGGCACGAGCAAGCGAACCTGCGCCTGACCGTGGAGCGCTTGGCGGGTGTCAGGACGACCGGGTGAGGAGTGGATTGCCGGCCGCGACCCACGCGTTCATGCCACCCCGTAGATCGACGATGTTGGTGTATCCGAGCGCGGCGAGCGTGTCGGTCGCTTGCGCCGACATGCTGCCCGACCGGCAGTAGACGGCGATCGGTGCTTCCATCCGGGTGGGGAGTTCGTCCCAGTCATTGATCTCGTCGAAGGGGACGAATGCGTCGGTGCCGTCGATATGGCCCTCGTACGGGACGTGGACGTTCACGAGGGTGACGGACGGCTCGTCGTCGAGGTACGCGAAGAACTCACCGGCGTCGAGCAGCCGAGTCGAAGCCGTTGACACCGTGACGTCAGGCTCCGCCGCCAAATCGTTTCCTCCGCAGGCCCAGCCGGCGCCCACGAGTGCTGCGAGTCCCGCAGCGCGGGAGACGGTTCGTGGTTTGTACGACATCGAGTCGTAGGTTACCGCGGTGCTCACTACGGTCGCAGATCGTCGCCCCGTCGTGGACACCGGTTTCGTGTGGCGGACGTCAGCGAAGCAGCGGCCTGACGGCGACCAGGATCGGATCCGGATCGATGGTCACCGCGCATGCTGCTTCGACGAATGGGTAGGGGTTGACGGCGGTCTCCCCGGCGTGGGTTTCGAAGTGCAGGTGATCTCCGCGGGCGTTGCCGGTTTGCCCGACGTACCCGAGTACGTCACCTGCCTCGACGGGACGGCTTTCGCCCTCCCACGCGTCGAGGTGTGCGTAGTAGAAGCGTTCCCCGTTTGGTGTGGTGAGCCAGATCGCGTTGCCGCCGAGGTTGCTCCGCTTGAACTCGGCGTCGCCGTCGCGAACGGCGAGTACCGGGGTGCCGCGTGGTGCCTCCATGTCGACGCCTAGGTGGCGACGGCTTCCCGAGCGAGCGTCCCCCCAGCCGTCCACGTAGCGAGCTGCGCCCGGGACCGGGCACGCATCGAGCTCGCCTACGGTCGCGAGCTCGCGTGCCTCCGGCGAGGGCGCGTGGGCTGCAACGGTGGTGGACCACGCCAGGACGTTCGCGCCGGCGAGCGCGCCGGCGAGCGCGCCGGCGACGACGATGAGGGGGATTCGCATCCCGGAATGTTACGGATAGATGTCGGTTTCGCAACAAACAGATGACGACACGGGAGGTGAATGATGCAACACCAGGCCCGTCCCTCGGCGGCCGACTTGACCCAGCCCACCTCAAGCTGCCTGGGTCGGGATCGGCTACGACAGGAAGTAGCACATGTCGAGTGTTGCGGTATCGTGTCGAAACCATGACGGCCGCAGCATCTCTGATCCACCGCGCCCGCCCGGTCGTCGGGCTGGTCCTGGTCGTGCTGGCGATCCTCGTGGGCGGACGTACGGCGTCGGCCCACACCGATTTCGATTCGTCGTCGCCGGCGGACGGAGCGGTCGCCGATGCCCCGTTGTCCGAGGTCGTCGTAAATTTCACGAACGCAGCCCAGCCCGCTGGCGAAGGTTTCGAACTGCTCGACCCGAGCGGCTCGATCCGAATCCCCTCGGCGGTCGACGAGACCGATGGGACGTCGTTCGTCCTGACGTTCGATCCGTCGCTGACCGCCGGCACCTACAGGCTCCGCTGGC
>CAXBAZ010000566.1:0-3333 GCA_963973395.1 uncultured Acidimicrobiaceae bacterium | reverse complement strand
CCTCGACGAGTTGATCGGGTTGTCCGACACGATCGTCGTGATGTTCCACGGCCGGCTCGTCGCCACCCTCGACCCGAGTGAGATCACACCACGTACGCTCGGCAGCTACATGACCGGCGCGGCGCTCGAGACCCAGGGCGCCCCGGAAGGAGAACAGGCATGAACGCCGGAACGTTGCGACGCGTCGGGCTCGCGGCGGCCGCGCCGCTCGCCAGCGCGGTGATCGCGATCCTCATCTCGTCGATCGTGCTCGAGTTGTCGGGATCGAATGCCCTCGAGACGTTCAGGACGATGCTCGAGAACGGCACCAAGCTCGAACCGATGATCGACACGCTCAACCGGGCGACGCCGCTCTACCTGTCGGCCATCGCTGCCGCCATCGGTTTCCGCATGAACCTGTTCAACATCGGCGTCGAGGGCCAGTACATCCTGGCTGCATTCGCGGCCGCGGTGGTCGGCGCCAAGCTCGAACTCTGGGCGCCGCTCCACATCGCAGCGATCCTGTTGACCGCGATGATCGTCGGTGCCGCCTGGTCCGGCCTCGCCGGTCTGCTCAAGGTGACCCGAGGCGTGAACGAGGTCATCTCGACGATCATGCTGAACTTCATCGCGGTCGGCGGGCTCGTCGCCGGTCTCCTCCCGACCTTCATCGACGATCCGACCGCGACCAACCAGGGCACTCCTCCGATCGCCGAGTCGGGTCGTCTCCCCGACCTCAACAGCTGGGTCGAGGTGTTCACACGCGACATCACGAAGGGCCGCCAACTCACCGGCGTGTTCATCCTCGCGATCATCGTCGGCATCGTCTACCACGTGATCATCAACCGCAGCCGGTTCGGCTTCGACATCCGCGCCAGCGGCATGAATCCGACCGCTGCGAAGGTCGGCGGTGTCCCGCCGAAGCGCATGGTGATGTTCGCCATGCTCGGTGGCGGCCTCGTCGCCGGGCTCGTCGGCATGCCGGAGATCCTCTCCGACACCCATGCCTACGACCAGGGATTCGTCCAGGGCCTCGGCTTCGCCGGTATCGCCGTCGCCCTGCTCGGACGCAACACCGCGCCGGGCATGGCGGTCGCGGCGCTCCTGTTCGGTTTCCTCGACTCGTCGGCGGCCGTCCTGCAGGTGAGCAACCTCGCCTCGAGCGAGATCGTCGTCATCATGCAGGCAACCATCCTCCTCGTGGCGGTCATCGCGTACGAGGTCGTCAACCGCATCCGCCAGAGCGACGAGGTCAAACGGGCGGCGCAACTCGTGGAGGCACCGGCATGAGCAACATGGCACCCGTCGACGTGGCCGAAGTCGACGGCAGCCCTCGCACCGGCGGTACGGGACGGTTCTCCAAGGCGTACACGTCGCTGCCGGGCTGGGCCCGCTGGATGCTCACGGCCACCCTGGGCATCCTGGTGCTGTCGATCGTGCAGGAGATCGGCGGCACGTCGCTGCTGACGTCCGACGTCACCTCGAGCGCCATGCTGCGCTGGGCGATCCCGATCCTCCTCGCCGGACTCGGCGGCCTGTTCTCCGAGCGTTCCGGCGTGGTCAACATCGGCCTCGAGGGCATGATGATCCTCGGAACCTGGGCGGGAGCATGGGGCGCGCTCGAGTTCGGGTCACCCTGGTGGGGGCTCCTGACCGGCCTGATCGGCGGGGCGTTGGGCGGCCTGCTGCACGCCATCGCCACCGTGCAGTTCGGCGTCGACCAGATCGTGTCCGGCGTCGCGATCAACATCCTGGCTCCCGGCCTCGCCCGGTACCTGTCCGAGCGCGTGTTCGGCGGCATGCAGGGCGGCTCGGTGTCGCAGTCGCCACGCGTGCGCAGCGCCGGGTCGTTCACCATCCCGGGTGTCTCCGACGCGCTCGAAGCGGTCAAGGACTGGGGGATCTTCTTCATCTCCGACATCGCGAGCGTCCTGCTCGGCTTCGTCACCGACATGCGCTGGTTCACCCTGCTCGCGCTCCTCATCGTGCCGCTGTCGGCGTTCGTTCTCAACCGCACCAAGTTCGGCCTGCGGGTCCGCATCTGTGGCGAGAACCCGGCCGCCGGCGAGTCGCTCGGCGTCGGCATCTACCGCCACAAGTACGTCGCCGTCATGATCTCGGGAGCGCTCGCCGGGCTGGCAGGCGCCTACATCGTGATCGAACTGTCGGGCCTCTACCGCGGCGGCCAGACGGTCGGCCGCGGCTTCATCGGCCTCGCGGCCCTGATCTTCGGCAACTGGCGGGCGGTCGGCATCCTCGTCGGTTCGCTGCTCTTCAGCTACCCGTTCGGTCTGGCCCTGATCGACTTCGACGCGACCGGCAGCGGCGTGGCCACCCGGGCGTTGCTGCTCGTCATCGCGATCGCGCTCTACGCCACCGCGATCTACCTGTGGCGTGGTAGCGGCAGCGAGGCACCACCACCCGACATCGATGCCGCCGAGTACGACACCCCGACGGGGTCGTACATGCGGATGATCAGCGGGCTCGGCGGGCGCGGCGGCGGTCTCACAATCCTCGCACTCGCGCTCGGCACGGTCGCGCTCGTCTGGTATCTGCTCACCGATTCGGCAGCCGCGTGGCTCCCGAACACGATGCCGTACGTGCTCGTGCTGCTGGTGCTCGTGTTCGCCGCCCAGCGCCTCCGGCCCCCGAAGGCGGCGGGTGTGCCGTACCGGCGCGGCGACACCTGACGTGCTCGACGCGGCAGCCGCCGTCGCGGCCCCGAAATCGGTGCTGCACGATCACCTCGACGGCGGCGTCCGCGTCGCCACCGTGCTCGAACTCGCCGACGAGATCGGCTGGGCGTTACCCCGAACCGACCCTGACGAGCTCCAGTCCTGGTTCACGGCCGGCGCCATGACCGGCGACCTCATGCAGTACCTGGCGACGTTCGAGCACACGCTGGCGGTCATGCAGACCGCCGAGCACATCGAGCGCGTCGCCTACGAGGCCGTCACCGACCTGGCCGACGACGGTGTCGTCTACGCCGAGATCCGGTTCGCGCCAGAACTGCATCAGCAACAAGGATTGCCGCTCGACGAAGTGGTCAGTGCGGTCACCGACGGGTTCCGTCGAGCCGAGCGCGACGCGGCGCTCGTGGGCCGCGAGATCCACGCATTCGCGATCCTGTGCGCGATGCGGACCGAGCGGCGGTCGTTCGAGATCGCACAGCTGGTCGCAGCGATGCGAGCGAACGACGACAAGGTGGTCGCGTTCGATCTCGCCGGCGCCGAGACCGGGTTCCCGCCGTCGTTGCACGCCGAGGCGCTGGCGTTCGCCCGTGATCGGTTGCTCAACGTCACGATCCATGCGTCGGAGCCACCCGATCTCGAGCTGATCTCCGATGCGCTGGTG
>CAXBAZ010000565.1:0-3335 GCA_963973395.1 uncultured Acidimicrobiaceae bacterium | reverse complement strand
GAAGTCGTCGGTGACCGGCACGGCGCCGATCGCGTCGTACAACCGGGTGAACCCGTCGATGTAGAGCTCGTCGATGACGCCGTCCTTGCCGCCGAAGCGGGAGTACACGTTCATCGTGCTCATGCCCGCTTCGGTGGCGATCCGGCGCACGGTCAGCGCCTCGGACCCGTGCTCGGCCAGCAGCCGGTGGGCCGCCGCGAGCAGCGCCTGGCTGGTGTCGTCGTGAGTCGGTTGCATACGGGCTGGTCCTCTGTTCACGCTCGGGGGTGGCGGAACGTCCTGTGATCACACCCGAAACTACGTCGCGGGATGCGGTGCATGTCGCTCCATTCGGGTGAATCGCGGGATTTTCTCGCGACCGGGAGCGATGCCGCCACGGTGCGTGACCAAGTCGGCGCCGTGGCGACGCGCTGCAGTGATTCGTGCGGTCGACCACTCCGTCCCGGTTCGAGGCCGGTGGTACGGGGCCGGCTCGGAACCTCTACGATCGCACCATGCGAGTCGAGGTGAATGCCGATCTGTGCCAGGGCCACAACCGGTGCTATGCGCTGGCGCCCGAGCTGTTCGATGTCGACGACTACGGCACCGCGGTCGTCATCGGCGACGGCGTCGTCACCCCCGAATTGCAGGAGAAGGCCGAGTTGGCCGTCGCCAACTGCCCCGAGTACGCGATCACGATCGTCGAATGAGCAGCGGATACGGCCCCGTCACCGACTGGGCGAACGACATCGACCACGCCGAGCCCGAGTACAACGAGCGCGCCCACGAGATCTGGGACGAACTCCGGGAGGCAGGATGCCCGGTCGCGCACACCGACCGGTACGGCGGGATGTGGGCACCGGTCACACACGAACTCGTGAAGGAGGTCGCGTACGACACCGAGAACTTCACCAGTCGTGGCGTGGTCGTCAACACCGGGCGCCCGATCGCCGAAGCACCCGTCGGTCCTGCGCCGCCCATCACGAGCGACCCGCCGTTCCATCAGCACGCCCGGCGGCTCCTGCTGCCCCCGTTCTCGCCCAAGTCGATCGACCCCTGGGAGCCGGAGATCCGTCGGCTCTGCAACCAGCTGCTCGACGAGATGGGGGAGATCACGCCCGGCGAGACGGTCGTCGACGCCGCGATCCAGTACGCCCAACACATCCCGGTGAACGTCATCTCCCGCATGCTCGGGTTCCCCGTCGAGGACGACGACTACTTCCGGCGCTGCGTGCACGAGTTCCTCGAACTCGTCAACATCCCGGTCGAGGAACGTGAGCAGAGCGATCTCAACCTCGACGCGTATCTCGACCGGCAGATCGAGGAACACCGTCAGGATCCACGCGACGACCTCACGACGTACCTCCTGAACGCCGAGATCGGCGGCAACAAGCTCAGCCACGAGCATGTCCGCGGGTCGATGGTGCTCCTGCTGATCGCCGGCATCGACACCACCTGGAGTGCGATCGGTTCGTCGCTCTGGCACCTCGCTCACCACCCCGGCGACCTGCAGCGCCTCGTCGACGAGCCCGACCTGATGCTGTTCGCGCTCGAGGAGTTCCTCCGTGCGTATGCGCCCGTCACGATGGCGCGGCTCGTGGCCCGCGATCACGACTTCCACGGTTGTCCGATGAAGGAGAACGAGTGGGTGTTGCTGCCCTTTCCGGCCGCCAACCGCGACCCGGAGTTCTTCGACGACGCCGGCGGGTTCGTGATCGACCGCGAGGCCAACCGTCATGCTGCGTTCGGGCTCGGCATCCACCGATGCCTCGGCTCCAACCTCGCCCGACTCGAGCTCAAGATCGCGATCGAGGAGTTCGTCAAGCGCTTCCCGAAGTTCGAGTTGGCCGGCACGACGCGATGGAGCGTCGGTCAGATCCGCGGACCGCGGGCGCTGCCGATCCGAGTGCTCGACACGGCGTGACCGGCGCGTGACCGTCACGTGACCGTCGAAACCCCCGAGCCGCTGTTCCCGGCGGCCGAACGGTGGGCCGCACAGCTGGAGGGCTGGGGCATCCCCCAGGAGATCCTCGACCAGGCGCCGGAGTCGCCGTGGTTCCACGACCTGCGTCGGTTCGACGTCGACGACACCTTGGTCCGCGACGGTGTGTCGTCACGTTGGGCGCGCGAAGTGCTCCCGCCGCTCGGTGGCACCGTGCTCGACGTCGGCTGTGGCGGCGGGCGATCGGCGCTCCCGCTCGTACCGCCGGCCACCGAGTTGATCGGCGTCGATTCGAGCGGTGCGATGCTCGACCGATTCGTGGCGGCCGCCTCCGCCGCCGGGGTCGCCCGGCGCACGGTGCACGGTGACTGGCCCGAGGTGGCGGGGTACACGCCGGTGGCCGACGTGGCGGTCTGCCATCACGTCGTCTACAACGTGGCCGACATCGTGCCGTTCGTGATGGCGCTCACCGACCATGCACGACTCGCCGTCGTGGTCGAGCTGCCGATCGTGCACCCGATGGCCGGTTGGGCACCGGCGTGGCAGCACTTCTGGGGCGTCACGCGGCCCCCGGGACCGGTCGCCGACGACTTCGTCGCGGTCCTGCGTGAACTCGGCATCGACCCCGAGATCGAAATCAGCCGACGCCCACCGCCGTCGGGAGCGGCAGGCGACCCGACCCTCTTCGTGCCGACGGCGCGGCGACGACTCTGCCTGCCCGCAGCGCGCGACGACGAGCTGTCGGCCTGGCTGGCGGAGCACCCGCCGCCGTTCGTCGACCGGGTCGCGACCGTTCGCTGGCCTGGCGCCGCAGAACCGGTCCGCTGACCCGCGGGGATCCGCCTAGCCCAGGGCGTGGCCGAGCGCGGCCGCAGCGAGCCCGAGCCCGACGTTTCCCACGAGGATCACGAGGCGGAGGCGCCGCGGCGCTTCTACGAACTCCAGTGCGAACGTCGAGAACGTCGTCAGGCTGCCGAGCAGTCCCGCGCCGAGCACCGTCACGTCGGCGTGCCCAGGCTCGACGGCGAGCAGGAGTCCGAGTGCGAACGCACCGGACACGTTGAGCGCGAGCGTACCCAGCCATCCGGTGCCGAGCCGGTTGACCTGGTGGCGTGCGATCGCGCCACCGGCTGCCGCAACGACGAACCAGATCGCGGTCACGGGGTCGTGCCGCCTTCGGCGCGCACCGTGTCGACGGCGACGAGTCCGACGACGAGAGACGCCCCCACGTACAGCAGGGCGGTGCCACCCCGGCCGTCGTCGAGCAGCGCGCGGGTCTCGACCGCGAACGCCGAGAACGTCGTGAACCCACCGAGCACACCGACCACGATGCCGAGCCAGGCGTCGGAGCCGCGGGCGACCCGGCGCGTGGCGAGCCCGAGCAGGACACAACCGACCACGTTCACGACGAACG
>CAXBAZ010000564.1:0-3354 GCA_963973395.1 uncultured Acidimicrobiaceae bacterium | reverse complement strand
GACGAGACCGAGCACCATGCGGCCGTGCTCGAGCAGCTGATCACCACCATGGGCGGCGACCCGCAGTACGTGAGCCCGGCCGCCCGAGCCACCGAAGCGGCGGGCAAGAAGATCATCGAATCGACGTACGGACTCGGCGGATCGCTCGACGTGATGACCGCCGAGATGGCGATGCTCGACGGTGTCCTCCTCGCCGAGGCGATCGACCACGCGAACTGGACGGCGATGAGCCGACTGGCAAACGATCTGCCCGAAGGCGACATGCGTGACGCCATGCGCACCGCCGTCGACGAGGTGCTCACCGACGAGGACGAGCACCTCGAGTGGGCCCGCGAGACCCGGACGAAGATGGTCGTCCTCCAAGCCCAGCATCCGACAGCCACGTCCGCCGTCGCCAAGGGTGAAGAACTCATGGAACGGATCAAGAACTGGTTCACCGACTGATCGGACGCCCGCCGGGACAGGGGCCCACGTCCAGCGGCGTTGCGATCTCAACGCATGTTGTCGTGCTGGTCGATGATCCGTTGGGCGATCTGCACGACGGTCTGTTCGTCGTCGGCGGCGGCTCGTCGCAAGAGGCCTTGAGCCTGTTCTCGTGTGCAGTCCTGGCTGCTGATGATCATGCCCGTCGCGATCGCGATCTGGGACTGGTCGTCGGTCTCGCGTTGGGCTTCTTCGACCACCGCCCGAGCGGCGGCGAATTCGGGTG
The DNA here is from genome assembly GCA_963973395.1 of uncultured Acidimicrobiaceae bacterium. Taxonomy (GTDB): domain Bacteria; phylum Actinomycetota; class Acidimicrobiia; order Acidimicrobiales; family Ilumatobacteraceae; genus Ilumatobacter. The sequence continues at coordinate 2,645 of CAXBAZ010000564.1, read as the reverse complement.
AACGGCTCACCGCGATGGCGACCTGTGCCGCGAGTACGGACGCCACGGCCTCGGCGCTCTCGTCGAAAGGTCCGGAGCGACTGTAGAGATTGAGCGTGCCGATCGTCTCATCGCCCCACCTGGCGGGCACCGACAGCACCGCTCGCACTCCCAGACGTCGAGCAGCGACAGTCACGTGCGGAAATCTGTCTCCTTGTTCGTACAGATCGAGCCGCAGGGAGTTCCCGTCGCGGAACGAGCTCAAGCAGGGGCCGTCGTCGTTGTCGTACTGGACCATGTCGAGCTCGAGCGCGATGGTCCCGGTCATCGCGGCGGTGGCCGGACGGCCACTGATCGAGATGGCGATGGTCGCGGCGTCGCATCCCGGCACCGACGACGTGGCAGCTTCGGCGATGTTCGCCAGGCCCACCCCGAGCCCTCTCTCCGTCTGCAACACCTGGGAGAGGCGCTGCAGTCTGGTCACCAGGTCGTCCAACACGGTTCACACCCCGATCTCGTCGTCGTGCATGCTGCGGGATTCATGACCGACGCCGCTGCGAGCGAGCGACGATCTCCTCCGCGATGTCTCTCAACTGGCGGTTCTCGTCTCGCGATCGCGTCACGAGGACGTCGTACGCGTCGTCGGGCCCGCACCCCATCGTGTTCATGATGATGCCCTTCGCCATGTCGATCTGCTCTCGGCCCTCCAAGGCCGACTGCAGATGCTCGCTCTGCAAGCGCGCACCCCAGTAGGCCTGTGCGTTCACCAACACGACCGCCGCTTGCGCCGCGAAGAGCGACCCGGTCTCGGTCGACGACTCGTCGAACGCACGATCGCTCCCGGCATAGAAGTTCAACGCGCCCACGGCTGTGTCGCCGGCCGACATCGGCAGTGACAAGGTGCTTTGGACCCCGTGCGCCGTCGCAGCGTTCGCGAACTCGGGCCATCGATCGTCATCGTCGAGTGAGTCGACGACGATCATCGTGCCCTGTCGGAATGCCTCGAGACAGGGCCCACGATCACTGTCGTACTGCGCCTGGTCGATGTGGACACACGTGGGGTCCGTGAACCCCTGTGTGCTGATGCGGTCGTCCACCATCATCGTGATCCCCGCGAACTTCGCTGGTGACACCGATTCGACGCCCAGCTTCGCGATGCGGGTGAGCGTGTCGGCGAGACCGTGGTCGCTGACGAGAAATGTCGACAGCTCCGCAAGGCTGCGCTCCAGCGGTGAGTCGGCTTCGTCAAGCACGCCGACACCTCGACGATCGGTATCGTCGGTGCACTCCTGGTTGAACCCGGGATCGCAGATCGTACGCACGAGCGCCGCCCGCACGACCCCAGGCGATGGCGAGCACCGCCCCGCCGACCACGGCCGGCGAATTTTCGTCCATACCGATGGGTACCCGACGTGGTGAACGTCCATACCAGCACACGAGGCGGGACGCGAGGCGGCAGCCAGTTGCCCGTGCCGACACCGATGCGGACGGATGGATGCGGACGGATGGCGGTAGGAGTATCGGGGTCGTGGCCCGGGCGCGCCGGCACGATCCCGCCCCCTACCGCACCACACGTGACGTCGAGGTCACGTCCGAGCCGTCGGGCGCCCATCAGTCGTCGCTCTCCGAGCTGCCCTGCTCGTACAGCCACTTCGACAGCATGACGATCAGGAGCACGCCGAACGTGTCGGCGACCAGGCTGACGTTGTACTCCCAACTCCACCAGATCCAGAACTCCTGCCCCCAGGCCGGGATGCCGTCGCCGAGCGGCTGTTCGCGGTTCCACACGTAGACGCCCGAGAACACCGCGAACGCGGTCTGGATCGCGAGCAGCGCGAGGAGCACCAAGCCCAACGAGTGCCGCCTGATCCAGTGGCTCTCGGGGTCCTGCCACTTGCGCCGTCCGGTGAACATCTTCACGACGAACCTCCTGGAACCGTCCCACGAGCTGCGACGGAGTCGATTGCCGCCTCCGATGATTCGATCATCAGGTTCGCCCGCAGGGTCTGGGCATCGGCGACGGCGTGCCCGTGCCAATCGTTGTTGAAGTACACGTACACGTCGTGACCCGTATCGAGCAACTCGCCCAGCCGGTGTACCCACGGGGCGAGACGGTCCGGGCCGTACCGGCCGTGGTACGGATCTCGGATGGCGTCGGGGCCGTGGAATCGTACGTACGTCCAGTCGGTGGTCAGCTCGACGGGGTGGTCGGCGAGAAGGTCGTGGAGACACAGCGCGACGTCGTGGCGTCGGAGCACCTCGAACACGTCGTCGTGCACCCACGACGGCTCGCGCAGCTCGACCGCCCATCGCAGGTCGGTCGGCACGACGTGGAGGAACTCGTCCAGACGCGCCGTGTCCCGTTTCCAATTCGGGGGCAGTTGGACGAGATTCGGGCCGAGATGCTCCCCGAGCCGACGCACACGGTCGAGGTGGTTCGGCAGCCACGTTGCGCCGTCCCGGAGCTTCATCCGGTGCGAGCCGAACGCGCCGACCTTGACCGCGTAGAGGAACCCGGGACGCGCGGCCGCTTCCCACTTCTCCACGGTCGACTCGGCGGGGAGTCGATAGAAGGTTGCATTGAGCTCGACCGTGTCGAACAGGTCCTGATAGTGGTCGAACCAGCGCCGCCGCGGGACATCGGTCGGGTAGACCACACCACGCCA
>CAXBAZ010000563.1:0-3358 GCA_963973395.1 uncultured Acidimicrobiaceae bacterium | reverse complement strand
GTGCGGCGTCAGGTACAGCGACATGCACACGGTCGGTACGCCGTCGGTGAACAGCTCGACCAGTCGGCCGGTCATGCCGCCCGTGAACCGACCGTCGGGCACCTTGTAGTCGCCGATGCCGTCGGGGCGTTCGACGGTGATGCCGTCGCTGTAGGGCGACACCGCATCGAGCGGTTTGAGCGGCAAGCCGGCGGCACGCAGCGTGTCGAGCTGCCACGTCACGATCCGAACGTCGTCGAACCCCCTCGTCAGTGCGACCTCGGCGAGGTTGCGGGCCTCGCCGGAGTGGCCGCAGATCACGGGGTCGGCACGGACCACGATCACGAGGCGCTGCGTCGGTCGTTCGGGGATCATGGCATGGGCCTCCTGGGCGGGGGAGCGGTACTGGTGGACGGGGGTCGGGTGGTCGTCGCCCAGGCCGACGGGCGGGGGCCGAGCTCGATGTGCAGCGTCGAGGCGTCGCGCAGTTCGGTGCCGCTCAGCCACGACCGGTCGAGGTCGACACCGTCCACCCGTACTGCCTGCACGAACTGGGGCGCGCCGGAGGCGGTCGGTTCGACGAAGCCGGTCGTCTCGATCGTCAGCGGCGAACCGCCGAGGTCGAGCGTCGTCTGCTCGAAGGACGGGGCGTTGATCAGCACGACGTTCTGGCCGGCGACCGGGAACAACCCGAGCGAGGCCCACACGTACCACGAGCTCAGGCCGCCGGAGTCGTCGTTGCCGGGCAACCCGCCACGACCCACGCCGAATTGGTTGGTGACCGCCGCGTGCACCACCTCCGCGGTGCGGTCGGGTCGGCCGACGTAGTGATAGGCCCACGGTGCGTCCATGTCGGGCTCGTTGTTGAGCCCCTCGAAACGGTCCAGCGCGTAGCCGGCGGCCATCTCCTCGGCGCCTGGTTGTTCACCCGGCAGCTTGACGGGGTCGGCACCGAACCCGAAGAATCGGTCGAGCAGCGCCACGAACGCCACCTCACCGCCCGCCATCTCGATCCGCCGCGCCATGTCGTGCACGAGCCGGAACGAGTAGTTCCACTTGCCGCCCTCGTAGAACGACGAGTCGACGAGCAGCCCGGTGTTCGGATCGAAGGCGCGCTCCCAACCAGAGGCCAGTGCCTCGAACTGGCCAGCCAGTGCATCGTCGCCGAGGTGCCGGGCGACCACTGCCGTGCACTGGTACGCGAACGCCACGTCGAGCGTCTGGCTGACCGGATGTGTGATGCCCCGCTCGAGGTACTCCTCGCCGTACGCGCGACGCAGGTCTCCGTGCATGTTGACCAGCGCCCACTCCCAGTCGATGTCTCCGGCACCGAGGTGACACAGGTCGGCCAGGAACGTCTGCGCCAAACCGCTGGCCTGGCGCGAGAAGCGATCGGCACCCTTCGCCATGCGGTACCCGATCGGGAGATTGCCCTCCTCTTCGCAGATGTGGAGCAGCGCATTGGCGAGTTCGACCGAACGTTCGGGGAACAGCGCCGTGATCAGCGGGAGTTGCGTGCGGTAGATGTCCCACATCGTGCAGATGTCGAACGCGAACGGGCCGGTCGACGGCCAGAAGGGACTCTCGCCGAACGCGAAGCACGGCTTGATCAACGAGTGATAGAGCGCCGTTGCGAGCACCGTTTCGCGCTCGGGTGATGCAGAGGCGACCTGGACCCGATCGAGGTGCTCCGTCCACGTCGCCCGGGTGGCGTCTCGTCGCCGGTCGAAGGCCTGCGCTTCACCGCCGCCGTCTGCGTGGAGGTTGGTGCGTGCCTGTTCCACACCGCGGAGTGAGAACCCGAAGCGCAGTTCGATCGTCTGGCCGGCGACGGCAGGTCCCCGCCATAGCATGCCGAACGGCCGGAGGGTGGTCGGTCGGATGTAGTCGAACTCGAGACGGGTGCTGCCCTGCATCAGCCGCCGGTCGTACCAGAGCATCTGTCGCCACCCTGGCGAGTCGCACACGACGTGGAAGGCCAGCGGAGCTCCTTCGACCACGAGCTCACCGCTCGCCGAGCCAGGTGCCAGCGAATGCACCTGGGCCCGGATCGGCACGGTCGCGCCGTGCGCGATCGCCAACCCGCCGAGCGACAGGTCGACGACCAGGCGGGCGTCGTCGTCGGCAGGAAACGTGTAGCGGTGCACCGCCGACTTGGGGCCGACCGTGATCTCGCAGCGGATGCCCGACGCGAGCGTGCATGCGTAGTACCCCGGTTCGGCGACCTCGTCGGACAGGTCCCAGAAGTTGCCGAGCGCGTCGAGCGGCTCACGCATCGGCGTGACCCGGAAGTAGTTGTAGTACTTCCGGATCGCGCCCGTGCCGGACTGCTGGAAGTGGGTGAAGCCCGACGCCGCGAGGCGATCGAACATACGGCTCGGGACCCCTTCGGTGTTGAAGTCGAAGCAGCCGTACCCGGTGGGGTAGGCCCCGGAGTAGGCGCTCGCCGACACCATGCCGAACGGATGGGTCGCACCGGGATGGGTGTTGCCGACCTGTGGCTTGGGTGACCACCAGGTGGCTGCGAGTCCTTGTGCCGGCGGCAGATCGGTGGCGTCGGTCCCGATGAAAGGGTCGACGCGATCGAACATTGCCGGACCGTACGGTGCCGCGGGGTCGCGGTCGTGCCGGCGCCGTTTCGGCTGCGTGAACAGTTCGTGTGCCGTGCACACGGACCGGCCGCCGAGCGGAAGCCCACGCGAAAACGCCGAGAGGGCTCCTCCGATCGGAGGAGCCCTCCCGGGTTGTCAAGCCGGCGGAGCCGACTCGAGATGGTTGATCAGGCGTTGGCCTTCTCGGGTGTGTCCCGGAGCAGACCCTCCGGAATCGTGTCCGGCGCCCGGTACATGGTCTGGCGGGTGTGCCAGAGGAAGGCGACGCCCATCGCCAGGGTGACCACGCCGAGGCCGGCGAGCAGTCCGGCGATGCCGAGTGCCAGCATTAGGGCGCTGTGGGTCGCTGCGCCGACACCGAGTTCGGCGACCAGTGCGTGGGTGGTGCCGCTCCAGGCGGCCTCACGAGCAGGGCCGTCGAGCACATCGCCTCGTTCGAACTCCGTCCAGTAGCGACCGTTCACCGGCACCTCGTAGGTGCCCGGCTCGAGCACCTCGCCCTGGTAGGCCTCGACGGTGCCGTTGTAGGTGCCGTCGGGCTCGAGTGCGCCGGACTCCGTCGCCGCAGCGATCTGGTCGGCCGTCACGTTGACCATCTGGGTACCGGTCAGCGTGTGATGGACGATCGTCGCCATCTGGTACATGTACTCGCTCTGGTTGTTGACGACCGGGTCATCGGGATCGAGCCCGCCGGCACCCATGACGACCGGGAAGTCCCATTCGCCCTCGAGCAGGTCCATGATCGCCTGCGCACCTTCGGTGGTGCC
>CAXBAZ010000562.1:0-3360 GCA_963973395.1 uncultured Acidimicrobiaceae bacterium | reverse complement strand
CCGCCCGGCGGGCGAGTCGGGCCGGCTTCCGCCTCCTCGAATGTTCCGCCCGTACTCGCCGAACCGACGGAATGGCCGGCCCCGCTGCGACGTAGCCTCCGGCGCATGATCGATCTCGAACGGGTCCGCGCCGACACGGTGGGCGTCGACGACATCGTCCATCTCAACAACTGTGGCTCGGCGTTGCCGCCGGCGTGTGTCGTCGACGCCCAGGTCGACTACCTCCGCACCGAGCAGCGCATGGGCGGCTACGAGGCGGCGGTGGCGCGAGGCGACGACCTCCACGAGTTCTACACGCAGACGTCCCGCATGCTCGGGTGCGCGGTCGACGAAGTCGCCTTCCAGGGCAGCGCGATCGAAGGGTGGTGGCGGGCCTTCCTGTCGGTCGGTCTGCAGCCCGGCGACCGGGTTCTCACCGGTACGAGCGAGTACCAGGGCAACGCGTTCGGTCTGCTCCAGGCGCGGGACCGCGGGGTGCTCGTCGACACCGTCCCGAGCGACGAGCGCGGGACGATCGACCTCGAAGCACTCGCCCGGGCAATCGACGAGCGTGTCCGGCTCGTGTGCCTGACCCAGGTGTCGATGAGCAACGGCGCCGTGCACCCCGCGGCGGAAGTGGGCCGGATCTGTCGGGAGGCCACCGTGCCGTTCCTGCTCGACGCCTGCCAGGTCGCCGGGCAACGTCCGCTCGACGTCGACACGCTCGGCTGCGACTTCCTGGTGTACACCGGCCGGAAGTTCATGCGTGGGCCCCGTGGCACCGGCGTCCTGTACGCGAGGCGGTCGACGGTCGATCGGCTCGGGCCGTCGCCGTTCGTCGACGGGCGCTCCGCCGTCTGGGCCGGATCCACCACATGGCGCCACACCGCCGGCGCCGCACGGTTCGAGTTGGGCGAGCGGGCGTTCGGGGCCCAGGTGGGGTTCGGTGTCGCCACGCGGTACGCACTCGACATCGGGCTCGACGCCATCGCCGAACGCATCGGCCGGTCGTCGGCCCGCCTGCGCACCGAGCTGGATCGGATCGACCGGGTCGCGGTGCGCGACGAGGGGACGGACCGCTGCGGCATCGTCACCTTCACCGTCGACGGCATCGCGGCCGCCGACGTCAAACGGGCGCTCGGCGCCGTGGGCATCAACATCGGAGCCCCGGCGGACGTGAACGCCCAGTGGGACCTCGGCACGAGAGGCATCGACGCGGTGGCCCGCGCCGGCGTGCACTACTTCAACGACGACGCCGAGCTCGACCGCCTCGTCGCGGCCGTTGCCGATCTCACGCCCTGAGCCGACGCACCGAACGTTCGGTGTCCGACACCGAACGTTCCGGTCATCGACTCGGGTCGACCGCGATCCGCAGGCGCGCCCCCGAGGGCCGGGTGCCCGCGCTGATCGTCCGACCCAGCACCATCCAGTCGTCGGAGCGAGCGACGTACTCGCCGTCGCCGCCGACGATGACGACGGCGTCGTTCGGAGGGATCGACTCGACGAACTCGTCACTCCCCGCCCCGCTGATCTCCGCGTATGCGCCGAACGGCGGCAACCCGAGCATCCGACGGCGTTCACGTTCGCTCGCCACGAGCCGGCCGGGGTCGGCGTGGAGCGCCGCCTGGACGACCTCGTGGCGCGCCTGGAAGGTCTGGATCAGGATTCGTCCGCCGCGCGACCGAGGGCCGACCAGACGGGCGGCGCGCACCAGCAATGCCATCGCCTGTTCGGCGGCCCGGTACCGGGGCGCGAGGATCTCCCGGTCGAAGTCGAGGAACGCCACCGTGTCGGCACGATCGACGCGGTGCAGGGCAGCCTCGGTGCCGACGTACACACCGGCGGAGGCCGGGCGCTCCGCGTCGGCGCCCGTGACCAGCACGGCCGGACGGTTCGCCGCCGCTTCGAGCTCTTCCCTGAGCCGTGTCACGCCGGGCCGGAGGTTCGCGAACCGTCCGGCGCCGCAGACGAGGCACACCGGCGGCCGCACCGTCTCACAGCGCAGACAGGCGAGGTGGCCGGCGTCGTCCAGGACGACCGCTGCGCCGCAACGCTCACAGCGCGTGAGCTCGCGACACTGGCGGCACGCCAGCAGACGCGCCCGGCCGGTGGTGTTGCTGACGCAGACGACGATCCGCTCGGGGTCACGGAGGTGGCGGATCAGCTCGGAGGTCACGAGCGACCGTTTCCACGGCTCCTCGTCGGAGCGGTCGATCACGTCGACGATCGGCCAGCCCGCCCGCTCACGATCGATCGGTGGCTTGGTCAACGGACCCCATTCGATCGCCGTCAACGTGGGCGCCGGGGAGACGATCAGCACCGAGGCGCCGGCCCGCCGGGCCCGTTCGATCACCACGTCGCGTGCGTGCCAGGTCGGTGACCCTTCCTCCTGGAGCGCCGCTTCGTGCTCGTCGACGACGACCACGCAGCGCAAGCCCGGGCAGGGCGCCCACGCCGCGGCGCGGGCGCCGATCACGACGTCCACGCCACCCGCCGCGTCGGGCCACTCCTTCGGCATCACCGCCACACCGAGCCCCGAACGGCGCAGCCGCGCGCCGAGCAGCATCGCCTGCTCGACCGACGGCACGACCACCAGTGCCGGTCCGATCGCAGTGGCGCTGAGCACGGCGGGCATCGGGTCGCTGGCGGGAGGGAGCCGGAGCACACCGCCACCCGCTTCGAGGATCGCCGTCGACGCAGGCGATCGAGGTTCGACGATCGTGCCCGTGCGACGCGACGTCGGCAGCAGCCGCACCGCCGTATCGGGCGAGGCCGTCGCCAGGAAGTGCCGCAAGCGGGCCGCCCATCGCACCGATGCCCACTCGGACAAGTCGACCAGGTCGGCCGACGGGCCACGTCCCGTGACCTTCGCGATCTCCTTGAGATCGTCGGGGGCGAGCGCGCCGGACGGGTCGAGCGCGACGACCCAGCCACCGATGCGGCGACCGTGCAGGTCGACCCGAACGACCGACCCGACCTCGACCTCACCGGCGAGCGCCGGCGGGACGAGATAGTCGAACTGCTTGTCGAGGCCGGTGACGTTCGGCAGGACCCGGGCGACGGTCACCGCGGCGCGTCGTCGCTCAGAGGCCGACGGCAGCCTTGAAGTCGTCGAGACGGTCGGTGACTTCCCACGTGAACTCCGGACGACCGAAGTGCCCGTAGGCGGCGGTGCGCTGGTAGCCGGGCTTCTTCAAGTCGAGGTCGCGCACGATCGCGCCGGGGCGCAGGTCGAAGACGTCACGAACCGCCGCTTCGATCGTTGCGTCGTCGACATGGCTCGTCCCGAACGTCGTGACGTGGATGCTCAACGGCTGGGCCATGCCGATCGCGTACGCGACCTGCAGTTCGCAGCGGTCGGCGGCCCCGCTGGCCACCACG
>CAXBAZ010000561.1:0-3365 GCA_963973395.1 uncultured Acidimicrobiaceae bacterium | reverse complement strand
ACTGGATCGGACTCGGCTGGACCCACCCCGACGAACTCCGCCGCCGCCGCAACCGCTGGCGAACGCTCAGCGATCAGTCCGAAGACGCCGCGTAGCGCACGCGTCCCCACGACCGCTGCACGCCCGGAATCGGCGGAATCCGGAGACTTTTCGTTCATGCAGCGCCACTCGCCCGGCACGCGCGCCTAACTTCGTCCCATGGAGGCGTTGCACACACCCGAGATGCGGGTGGTGGTGCTCGCTTCGGGGAACGGATCGAACCTGCAGGCGATCCTCGACGCGTGTTCGAGCGGAGAACTGCACGGTCGGGCCGCGGTGATCGCCGTGGTCTCGGACCGTTCCGACGCCCACGCACTCCAGCGGGCGGCCGGCGCCGGAGTGCCGTCGGTGCACGTCGGTCGCCACGAACGTGAAGCCAGAGGCGACTACGACGCCCGCCTCGCCGACATCGTCGCCGGGTTCCAGCCCGATCTGATCGTGCTCGCCGGCTGGATGCGGATCCTCACCACCGGCTTCCTCGGCTGGTTCCCCGACCGGGTGCTCAACCTCCACCCGGCCCGGCCCGGCGAACTCCCCGGCACACGCGCGATCGAGCGGGCCTGGCACGAGGCGCTCGCCGGTGAGCGCGACACCACCGGGGTCATGGTCCATCTCGTTCCCGACGAAGGTGTCGACGACGGCCCGGTCCTGGCGACCGACGACGTGCCGATCCGTCCTGACGACACCCTCGAAACGCTGACGGCCCGGATCCACACCGTCGAGCACCGGCTGCTCGTCGACACCATCGCCCACCTCTGCGACAGCCACATCACGCACGCTACGCACGCCACGCACACCAGGGAGATCCACGCATGAGCCACATCAACGACGGCCTGTTCGACCGCTTCGAAGCGCTCACGTTCGACGATGTCGTCGTCGTACCCGGCTACTCCGAGACGCTCCCCGACGCGGTCGACACCAGCGCGGTGTTCGCCCGCGACATCGAGCTGTCGGTCCCCCTCGTGTCGGCGGCGATGGACAAGGTCACCGAGGGACGTATGGCGATCGCGATGGCTCGCCACGGCGGCATCGGCGTCATCCACCGCAACATGACGATCGAGGAGCAGGCCGCCGAGGTCCAGAAGGTGAAGCGCAGCCAGAGCGGCATGATCTCCGACCCGGTCACACTCACCAAGGACGCCAAGCTGTTCGAGGCCGAGGAGCTGATGAACCGGTTCAAGTTCTCCGGCGTGCCGATCATCAACGCCGACGGCGAGCTCGTCGGCATTCTCACCAACCGCGACATCCGGTTCTGCGAGGGCAGCGACTACGAGCGTCCGATCAGCGAGTTCATGACGAGCGAGCGGCTCGTCACGGCCAAGGTCGGCACGTCGCTCGACCAGGCGAAGCTGCTCCTCCAGCAGCACCGCATCGAGAAGCTGCCGCTCGTCGACGACCACGGCAAACTCGCCGGGCTGATCACGGTCAAGGACATCCAGAAGCGGCTCGACTACCCCAACGCCTCCCGCGACGACCGGGGCCGGTTGCGGGCTGCGGCGGCGTGCGGCGTCGGCGACGACGTCGAGGACCGCGTCGAGGCGCTCGTGGCGATGGGCGTCGATGCCGTGGCGATCGACACCGCCCACGGTCATTCGGCCGGCGTCATCAAGACGATCGAGCGGATCAAGGGGTCGTGGCCCGACCTCGCCGTCACCGCCGGCAACGTGGTCACCGAGGAGGGTGTCGAGGCACTCGCCAAGGCAGGTGCCGACGCCGTGAAGGTCGGCGTGGGCGCCGGCTCGATCTGCACCACGCGCATCATCTCCGGGGCCGGCATGCCCCAGCTCTCGGCGATCTACGCGACCGGCAAGAAAGCCCGGTCGCTCGGCGTGCCCATCATCGGCGACGGCGGCATCACCTACTCCGGCGACGTCGTCAAGGCGATCGCGGCCGGTTCGTCCACCGTCATGCTCGGCTCCCTCCTCGCCGGTACCGAGGAGAGCCCGGGCGAGACGGAGCTCTTCGAGGGTCGCCGGTTCAAGAGCTACCGCGGCATGGGATCGATGGGCGCCATGCAGGGCCTCGGATCCGACCGTTACGCCACGGCGCAGTCGTCGGTGGCCGCCACCAGCCGCAAGCTGGTGCCGGAAGGCATCGAGGGTCGGGTGCCCTACTCCGGCCCCCTCGGCGACACGATCTACCAGCTCGTCGGTGGCCTCCGCTCGGGGATGGGCTACGCCGGGGCCGCCGACCTCGAGGCGCTGCGCACCGGCGCGCGGTTCATGCGGGTCACCACCGCCGGCCGCGAAGAGAGCCACCCGCACGACGTCACGATCACCAAGGAAGCGCCGAACTACCAGCGCAGCTGATCCGGCTCCACCTGCTGGGTGACACCCAACTCACCCCGTCTCGGCCGTAGCCTCCGCTGCTGATGTCGGACACCGGTCAGTCACACACGAACGCGACCCCGACGCGCGTGCCGCGCGTCGGCCTCGCGCTCGTCGCCGTCGTGGTCACGGTGGGCCGCTGGTGGTTCTCGATGGACCGCAACATCTTCCATGTCGCACCCGACGAGCCGGCGCAGCTCGCCGTCGCCCGCTGGCTCGCCGGTCGTACCCCCTGGAACATGTTCGACCACGCCACCTGGCAGCCGGCGTTGGCGATCCTGATCGCCCCTGCCTACTGGGTCACCGAGAACGGTCCCTCGGTCGTGCGCTACGCACTGTTCGTCAACTGCCTGCTCGGCGGCATCGCAGCGGCGCTGCTCGCCCTGCTCGTGCACCGGATCACGAATCTCGGTCCGTGGGGGGCGGCGGTGACCGCCGTACTCGTCATCGGGACGACCGTGCTGTTGACCGTCGGCCACGAGTGGTGGCGGCATCGTTGGCTCCGTGGCGCCGGTCTCGGAGCGGTCGCCGCCGCCCTGTTCGTTGCGTCAGCCGGCTGGAAGCACTGGGTGCTCACGCAGGTCTGGGAGGACCCGGCCGACCAGAACACGGTCGGCGCCGTCTGGAAGCGGGCGAAGCAGCCCCTCGACGTGCTCGACGCCATGCTCGGCCAGGCGTGGTACCAGATGGCCGCCACCTTCGGTCTGGCGACGGTCGGCGCCGCGATCCTCGTGTTTGCCTGCTTCCGCTCGGGGCGCATCCCCACGCCGGCGGCGCGGATCATCGTGATCACGACGATCCCGCTGCTCGTGCTGTCCGCGATCTTCATGTCCGACCGACCCCGGGCCGACCAGTTCATCTACGGTCGGTACAACGACGCGGTCATGTGGCCGATCATCGCGGTCGGCATGGCATGGCTCGCCAACCGGTTCCGGTTCGGTTTCGCCCGCAGCGACCGCTGGCTCGCCGGCGGCGCCGTCGTCACCCTGATCGGGGCCG
>CAXBAZ010000560.1:0-3368 GCA_963973395.1 uncultured Acidimicrobiaceae bacterium | reverse complement strand
TGGGCCACATACCGTGGCACCAACACTCCCTTCACCTGCCCCTTGTCGTAATACTTCACCAACCCATAAAGCACCTGGTCGAGTTTGGTGCTCGGCTCCTGCGGCAGCTCGGGCGAAGATCGCGCCGATCCGACGGCATCCGATCCCGCGGCATCCGATCCGGTGACGCCGGCACCGGCAACGACCTCGTCGCCCCCGTCGACGGTGCCGACCACACCGACCCGGATCGAAGAACCCGCCACCGGCACCACCCCGGCCGATCGGCTCGACGAAGCGGTCCACATCACCTGGATCGGCGGCTCCGACCTCGATCTCGACGGCCGCACGATCCCGGCCGCCGTCGAAGCCCGCGACCCGATGCTCGGCGAACGACCCCTGACCGTGTTCGCCGACACGCAGATCGCACCGCTCCCGCACGAGGTCGAGGCCCGGGTCGAGGCAGCTGCGGCCCGCAACGTCGACGGCCTGGTCGTGATCCTGAACCCGTCCTGGCTGAGCTGGGACGGCCACGAGGAGTGCGCCGGGATCTCCCCCGCCCACGCCTACTACGCCTGTGTGCTCGAACCCCGGCCCGAGACCGACGTCACGGCGCTGCGCGACGACGTGCGCAGCCTGATCGACACGATCGTCGGCACCGGCCTGCCCGCGTACGTGTACGTGATCCCACACTCCGCCGAATCGCTCGCCGACCCCGAGCTCGCGCCCCGGTTGGCCGCCACCGAGTCACAGTTCGCCGAACTCGACCCCGGACTCGAGCGGATCGAGTACATCGACCATGTGGTGTCGCGCGACCTCGAACCCCTGCGGGAAGGCGTCGAGTTCAACGACATGGTCCATCCGAGCGAGGCCGGGGTCCAACGTCTGGCCGACTTCTTCGCCGACGAGTTCGTGCGATTCTTCGGCCGGCACGTCCCGCACGACTGAGCCACCGAGTCCGTGCGTCCCGCTCCCACGGGACGGGACCGGATCCCGATCCGTGCACTACGGTCTGGTCCATGCCTCAGCACGTACAAGGAGTCGTCGCCCGAGCGAAGGGCGAACCGGTCACCCTCGAGACGATCGTCATCCCCGATCCCGGCCCCGGTGAGGCCGTCGTCAAGATCCAGGCGTGCGGCGTGTGCCACACCGACCTGCACTACCGCGAGGGTGGGATCAACGACGAGTTCCCGTTCCTGCTCGGCCACGAGGCCGCCGGCATCGTCGAGTCGGTGGGCGACGGCGTCACGAACGTCGCGCCGGGCGACTACGTCGTCCTCAACTGGCGGGCCGTGTGCGGCACCTGCCGATCGTGCCAGAAGGGGAAGCCCTGGTATTGCTTCGACACCCACAACGCCTCCCAGAAGATGACACTCGAGGACGGCACCGAGCTCTCCGCTGCGCTCGGCATCGGGGCGTTCGTCGAGAAGACCCTGGTGCACTCGGGCCAGTGCACGCCGGTCGATCCCGAAGCTCCCGCCACCGCCGCAGGGCTGCTCGGGTGTGGCGTCATGGCGGGCCTCGGGGCCGCGATGAACACCGGCGGCGTGGGACGTGGCGACTCCGTGGCCGTGTTCGGGTGCGGCGGCGTCGGTGACGCCGCGATCGCGGGCGCCCACCTCGCCGGCGCCTCGACCATCATCGCGGTCGACATCGACGACCAGAAGCTCCAGTGGGCCGAGCAGTTCGGTGCCACCCACACGTGCAACTCGAAGGAGACCGACGCGGTCGAGTACATCCGCTCGGTCACAGGCGGCAACGGAGCCGATGTCTGCATCGATGCCGTCGGCCATCCCGAGGTGTACAAACAGGCGTTCCACGCTCGTGACCTGGCCGGCACCGTGGTGCTCGTCGGGGTGCCGAACCCGGAGATGAAACTCGAGCTCCCGCTGATCGACGTGTTCGGGCGCGGGGGCGCGCTCAAGTCGTCGTGGTACGGCGACTGTCTGCCGAGCCGTGACTTCCCGATGCTGATCGACCTGTACCGCCAGGGCCGCCTCGACCTCGACCGGTTCGTCAGCGAGACGATCGGGATCGGCGACGTCGAGGAAGCGTTTCACCGGATGGAGCGCGGCGAAGTGCTCCGCAGCGTCGTGGTGATGGACTCCTGATGCCGATCGAACTGGTCACCACCGACGGCATCTTCGCCCTCGACGGCGGTGAATGGGAGGTGACGAACAACATCTGGATCGTCGGCGACGACCGCGAAGTCGTCGTGTTCGATGCCGCTCACGACGCCCAGCCGATCATCGACGGTGTCAACGGCCGGCGGGTGAAGGCGATCGTGCTCACCCACGGACACAACGATCACATCAACGCCGCCGTGCCGCTGCGCGACGCTGTCGACGCCCCGATCCTGCTGCACCGCGACGATCAGATGCTGTGGGACGTGGTCTGGCCCGACCACGCCACCGACGGAGCGGTGATCCCCGGCGAGACGATCGACGTCGGCGGGCATTCCCTCGGCATCCTCCACACTCCCGGACACTCACCCGGCTGCTGCTGCTTCCACGACCGGGCATCCGGGCTCGTCGTGTCCGGCGACACCCTGTTCTGCGGTGGCCCCGGGGCGACCGGGCGCAGCTACAGCGACGAGCCGACGATCGTGCGATCGATCGTCTCGCAGCTCCTCAGCCTGCCCGATGAGACGATCGTCCACACCGGGCACGGCGACACCACCACGATCGGCGACGAGCGCGAGACCGTGATGGCACGCGCTGTCGAGCTCGGCGTCACCTGACCGGTTGCCCGATCAGCAGCCGTCGCCCGGCAACTCGGGCCTGACCGAGAGCTGATACGTGACGCCGTCCTCGACGAAGAACGTCAGCTGGGTCGCATCGGTGAAGAGGTCGGCCACCGCGGCGGCGGGCACCGCGGCGCACTCGGCGGCATCGGCCAGGACGAGCGGCACGTCGGTCGGCCAGTCGAGGACGGTCGGCTCGAGCTCGTAGCTCGAGAGATCGTCCACCGGCGTCGCCCGTACGAGGTACGTCTCGGGTTCGAATCGCTGCTCGCCACCGGTGGGGTCGCCGTCGATCGTTCCGGCGGTCGCGGCGTCGACGAATGCCTGGAGCTCGCCGCGTTCACCGGTCTCACGTTCCCCGTCGGGGCCTCCACCGATGCCGAGTGCGTACGCACGATGGACGTACGTCTCACCGTTGGCGTGGATGGTCACGACCGTGTCGGGAGCGTCGGCGATGTTGTCGGGTGAGTCGTACTCGCGATCGGTCAGCAGGCCGTGATCGGCCGCGAGGTCGAGCAGGGATCGGATGCCGTCGTCGCCGATGTCGCTGACCTGGACGTTCGGCAAGAGCGGGCCGGGATAGATCTCGATCTGCGGGCCCTGCACGTACTGGCTGCCGTCGCCGGCGACCAGCAGTACCGGGAGCTGT
>CAXBAZ010000559.1:0-3370 GCA_963973395.1 uncultured Acidimicrobiaceae bacterium | reverse complement strand
GCGAGCGAGCGGATCGGCGATGCGGTCTTCTCCGACTGCGACACCGTGGCAGCGGTCGACGTCGACGGCGTCGACTACGCGTTCGGCGGTCTTCCCGAGTCGGTCGACGCCGGCCGCGTCGCGCTCCGTCTCCACAACGAATCGGCGACGGAACAGCCGCACGAGGTCGTGATCGTCACCGGTGCGGAGGGTCAGTCGGCCGACGAGCTCCGCGACCTGCCTGATCGACCTCGAGCCCGGCTCGTACCTCCTGATCTGCTCGTTGCCGATCGCCGAAGGCGGCGAGATGCCCGAGGGCGACGGCCCACCGAGCGACACCCATGCGATGCACGGCATGGTGGCCACGCTCACCGTCGTGTGAGTCGTCGATCCGCGGCATCGCGAGGAGTACGATCCCGTGCCACGAACACGCAGCCTTCCGATCGGGCGCCGGTGGTCGGCATGACCGACCACCGGCCCGATCGGGTCTCCCAACCGAGTGGCGACGGCCGTCCCGTTTTGGCGGGGGCTCTGCTCGCGATCACCGTCGCCGTTGCGGCTTCGTCGATCGCGCTCTACCTGGCGGTGCGTCCGTCCTGGCACGTCGGCCAGTGGTACTTCCTGGTCGATCTCGCCGACGCGTTCGTGTTCGGGGCCGTCGGATGGCTGCTGCTGGCCCGGATCGACCGGCCCGTCGTCTGGATCGTCGTCGTCGCCGCGTTCGGCGGAGCGGTCGCGGCGGCGTCGTCGCAATGGACACAGTTCCAACCCGAGCATCCCGACCTCCCGACGCTCCCGCTGTTCGCGTCGGCCCAGAGTTGGGCCTGGATCCCCGGCACCCTCGCCCTCATCCTGGTCGCACCGTGGCTCGTGCGCCGGACACCGCTCGATCCGATCGGCAAGGTGGGCGTAGTCGCCGGGTCGGTCGTCACGGCAGGGCTCGTGATCGAACGGTGGACCGACCCGTACCCGTGGCCCGACGGCGCGTCGGTCATGCCGTTCGCGGTCGAGAGCGAATGGTGGGTCGAGCAACTCGACCTGATCGATCGCATATTCATGGCCACGATCATCGTGGTCGGACTCGCAGCGGCGCTCGACGTCGTCCGCCGTTGGCGCCGATTACCGAGCCTCGACTCACGACGCGGACTCGGGTGGTTGGCCGTCGGCGGCGCGGTGATGACGCTCGCGTTCCTGCCGCTCGCGTTCCCCGCCAGCTGGGTCGACTGGATGCCGGTGTGGCTGACGCCGTCGCTCCACCTCACCTCCCAGCTGTTCTTTCCCGGCGCGCTCCTCGTCGCGGTGCTGGGGCAGCGCCTCTGGGGTCTCCAACTCGCCGTCAGCCGTGCGGTGGGCTGGTCGCTGCTCACCGCCGTGCTGGTGGTGGGCTATGTCACGATCGTCGCCACCGTCGGCCTGCTGGTGCCCGACCTGTCCGACGGGGCGGGCAGGGTCGTCGCGGCGGCGCTCGTCGCCGCCGCGGTCGATCCCGCCCGTCGGTTCGTCCAACGGCGCGTCGACCGGCTCGTCCACGGCGACGCCCACGAGCCGCTCGCGGCGGTGACCAGGGTCGGGGGACGACTGGCGTCGGCTCGCGACCCCGAGCTCCTCCTGTCGAGTCTGCTCGACGGCGTGGTCGAATCGCTGCGGCTCGCCGGCGCCTCGATCGACGTCACGGGGCAGGCGGGGGCGCTCACGGTCGGTCGCGTCGGCGGGGTCGACGACGTCGCGTTGCCGCTGCTGTTCGACGACGAGCTGATCGGCGCGTTGACCGTGTCGCCGCGCCCGGGGGAGCGGCTCGACCAGCGCACCAGGCGGGCGCTGGATTCGTTGCTGCCGACCCTGGCCGTCGCCACCGTGCTCGCCGTCAAGGTCGCCGAGCTGGCCGAGTCGCGGACCCGTCTGGTCTCGGCCAGGGACGAGGAGCGGCGAGCGATCCGACGCGAACTGCACGACGGCTTCGGGCCGGCACTCGCCGGCATCGGGTACGGCCTCGGTGCCGTCCGCAACCTGATCGACACCGACCCGGCCGCCGCGGCCACGCTGCTCGAGCGGCTCGGCCACGAGATCGACACGCGGGTCGAGGACGTGCGCACCCTCGCACGCGAGCTCGTGCCGCCCGTGCTGCTCGAGGCCGGTCTGGTCGCGGCCCTCGTCGAGCTCGCTGAACGCCATCGCGCCAGCGGGATCGCGATCGAAGTGGTGCCGACCGCGATCGCAACCACCCTCTACGGACTGCTCGCCGAGGCGACCCGCAACGTCGTGCGCCACGCCGAGGCGTCACGGTGCACGATCACCGTCCGGGCGGACGGTCGCGACATCGTCGCCGAGGTGCACGACGACGGGATCGGATTCGACGAGGACGTCGTCACCGGCGTGGGTCTGCAGTCGATGCGCGAGCGTGCACACGCGCTCGACGGTCGCTTCGAGATCGAACATCCGGACGTCGGTTCGCTGGTGCGCGTCATCGTCCCCGGCCGGCGGGTGCCGGCATGAGCGCCCCGACCATCCGCCTGGTGGTCGTCGACGACCACCCGGTCTTCCGGTTGGGCATGACCGCTCTGCTCGCCTCGATCGAGGGGCTCGTCGTGGTCGGGGAGGCCGACGACCTCACCACGGCGATCGACGTGGTGACCGACCGCGAACCCGACGTGGTGTTGATGGACCTCAACCTCGGTGAGGAGTCCGGTGTCGTCGCCACCCGTGAGATCCTCGCTCGGAGCCCCGATGTCGGGGTGCTCGTCGTCACGATGATGGACGACGACGACAACATCCTGGCCGCCCTGCGGGCCGGCGCCCGCGGCTACCTGCTCAAAGGTTCCGGCCCGACCGAGATCGAGCGGGCCGTGCGCGCCGTCGCGGCGGGGGAGATGCTGCTCGCGCCCGGCGTCGCGGGACGAGCCCTGCCGCACCTCGCCGGCGCAAGGGCGCGCACCCGGGCGTTCCCGCAACTCACCGAGCGTGAGCACGAGGTGCTCGAACACGTGGCCCAGGGTCTCGACAACCTCAGCATCGCCCGGCGGCTCGGCTTGACCGACAAGACGGTGCGCAACAACCTCTCGAACATCCTCACCAAGCTGGGCGTCGCCGATCGGGGCGCCGCGATCGCCCGCGCCAGAGACGCCGGCATCGGCGCACCGTGACCGGAGGGGGTCGGACCCCCGCCGGTCAGCCGAGCATGCTGCGCAGCATCCAGGCGGTCTTCTCGTGGGTCTGGAGTCGCTGTGTCAGCAGGTCGGCCGACGACTGGTCGTTGGCTGCGTCGGCGAGCGTGAAGACCTCGCGGGCCGTCTTGGTGACGGCCTCGTGACCGACGACCAGATCGGAGAGCATGTCCTCCGCGGCCGGCACGCCGTCGGCGTCCGCGATCCGGGTGAGCGCCGTGAACTCGGCG
>CAXBAZ010000558.1:0-3372 GCA_963973395.1 uncultured Acidimicrobiaceae bacterium | reverse complement strand
GCCGTCACGCTCGACCCTGCCCGGTGCGGAACGTCGCCGAGGTGATCGGCAGCCCCGTGTCGTTGCGGAGATGTTCGGCGGCCGGCACGAAGTACTGCATCAACTCGGCCGCGACGTCGGAGTGCTCCGGGCCGCAGGTCGTCTCGACCGCCGCCGCCATGTGCTGGAGCCAACGATCCCGTTCGAGCGGTCCGACGTGGAAGGGGAAGTGGCGCATCCGGAGCCGCGGGTGGCCCCGCTCTTCGAGGTAGGTCGTCGGTCCACCCCAGTACTGGACGAGGAACAGCGTCAATCGGTGACGGGCGCCACTGAAGTCCGGCGCCTCGGGATACAGCGGTGCGAGCACCTCGTCGACCGCGACCCCGTCGTAGAACGTGTCGACGAGTCGCTCGAAGAACTCCATGCCGCCGACCCGGTCGAACAGGCTCGCGGGTTCTGGCGTGGCATCGGGTGTCACGGAGGCCAGCCTAGGCGGTCGACCCCTGGCGGACGACGGCCGCCGGACTCACCGTCCCCGACCGTCCGAAAAATCAGTCGAGCGCCGTGGCTCGGAAGTCAGGGCGCTCGCTGGTTGGGGGAGGATGTGGGTGCTCGGTCGAATCTTCGGGGCCGTTCGTCGACCGAGCGTTCGGATCGTGCCGATCAGAAAGTGGGGTTGAACTTGCGGTACTCGATCAGTTCGTCGCGCTTGACGACGAACGGGGTCGAGCCGTCGCAGGCGTCGAGGATCAGGGCCTCGTCGGCTGCCAGCAGCACGAGGGCCGAGATGACGTCGTCGCCGACCGTGATCTCGATCACGTCGCCGGTCTCGATCTGCTCGTTCAAAAGGGTGGTCATGTTCAGTCTCTTCGTCTCGTCAAGGTCGGTAGGTGGAATGGGTTCCACGACTTCTATCGGATCAAACCGGCCCACACATGAGATATTCCTGACATGAATTGTGTCGTAGGACACATCTTCTTGCCGAAGCCGAGAACCTGCCGCCACGCAGACGCACGCCGCGTGCTCGAACCGGTCACTCGAACACGGGCTCGACCCAGCCGGGGAACACGTCCGGGAGGTCGGTGCTGACCCGGTCCGTGTACGCGGCCGGTCGCTTCTCCAGGAAGCTCGTCACTCCCTCCCGGGTGTCGGCGCTGCGTCCGCGTTCGAGGATCGCCCGACTGTCGGCCGAGTGGGCCCGCATGGGATGGTCCGCTCCGAGCATCCGCCACATCATCTGCCGGGTCAGTGCGACGGAGACCGGAGCGGCGTTCTCGGCGATGTCCCGTGCGATCGCACGTGCTGCAGCGAGCAGGTCGTCGGGGGCGTGCAGGCTGCGCACCAGCCCGCCGGCCAACGCCTCGTCGGCGTCGAAGACGCGCCCCGAGAAGCTCCATTCCAGCGCCTGACTGATGCCGACGACGCGTGGCAGGAACCAGCTCGAGGCCGCTTCGGGCACGATGCCGCGCCGCGCGAACACGAATCCGAATCGGGCGGAGGTACTGGCGATCCGGATGTCCATGGGAAGGGTCATCGTCACGCCGACACCGACCGCCGCACCGTTGAACGCGCCGATCACCGGCTTCTTCGACTCGAAGATGCGGAGCGACACCATGCCACCGCCGTCACGCGGGACACCCGCGTCGGTCTGGATGTCGCTCCCACCGCTGGAGAAGGTCTTCTCGCCGGCGGACAGGTCGGCTCCGGCGCAGAAGGCCCGCTCACCGGAACCGGTGACGATCACGGCCCGGACGTCGTCGTCGGCATCGGTCTCGTCGAATGCCGCCAGCAGTTCCTTCATCATGGTGCCGGTGAAGGCGTTCATCTTCTCGGGCCGGTGCAGCGTGATGATGGCAACCTGGTCGGCAACCTCGTACAGGATCTCGGAGAAGTCAGTCCCCCGAGCGACCGTAGCCACGACAAGGTCGTCACCACGGACCCGTCGGCCCCCACCCCGACCGAGCAGATCGCCCCGCCGACCCGAACCCCTCGGAAGACTCACTGCGCACCAACCACATCAGCTTGCTGATTCCGAGTCGGATCGTTCGGTGGCAAGGCGCGACGAACCCGAGCTGTCTTCGGACAGCGAGCGGTGAGGCGGAACGCAGCCAGCGGGCGATCCGGCCGGAATCAGACGTCCAAAAAGCGGGAGGCGGCTATGCCGGACCCGATCATGCCGACCAGCGCCCCGAACGCCAGGATGTAGATCGCGACCGTCCACTGGTACCCGTCGACCACCACGAGCGCCGTCATGCCGGACGAGTCCGGGAAGTCCTCGACGCCGAGCGTCCATCTCCAGTTGATGAACTGCAGGGTCCCGACCGCGAGCAGTCCACCGAGCACCCCCTGGATCAGACCCTCCAGCATGAAGGGCAACCGGATGAACCAGTCGGTCGCACCGACGAGTTTCATCACCTCGATCTCGCGACGGCGCGCGAACATCGCCGTGCGGATCGTGTTCCAGATCAGGAGCCCGGACGCGAACATCAGCGCGATCCACAGACCGGTGGTGTACACGCTGACGAACCCCTGCAGCTTGCTGATCAGGTCGAGCTGTTCTTCCGCGAGGGTGACCGTGTTGACGCTCGGCAGCGTCAGGTAGCTCTCCTTGAGCCCGCGGAGGAACTCCACGTCGGTCGCCTCGCTGGGCACGATCTTGAACAGCGTGGGGATGTTCTCGGGGCCGAGCAGCTCACGCGTCGTCGGGTCGCCCGCGAGCACACGATCGGCGTCGGCGAGCGAACACTCCACGTCGCAGTAGGTGTACGAGTCGATGTTCGTCCCGACCTGATCGTCGAGGGTGTCCTGGATCAGCTGGAGACCACCCTCCGAGGTGTTGGCGTTGACGAACACGATCATCTCGACGCCGCCTTCCCATCGGGCGAGCAGGTTGTCGAAGCCGTCCTGGATGAGGAGCGTGAGGCCGAAGATCAGCAGCGAGATCGCGGCCGTGATGATGGCCGCGACGGTGAGGGTGACGTTGCGCTGGAAACCGGCGAGGGTTTCGCGGAGGGTGTAGGCGAGGCGGGAGAACATGAGCGGTCCTATTCGTAGACGCCTCGCGCCTGGTCACGGACGATGACACCACGATCGAGCTGGATCACGCGCTTGCGCATCGTGTTGACGATGCGTTGGTCGTGGGTCGCCATGACGACGGTCGTGCCGGTCTTGTTGATCCGGTCGAGCAGTCGCATGATGCCCTCGCCGGTGGTCGGGTCGAGGTTGCCGGTCGGCTCGTCGGCGATCAGGATCAGCGGGCGGTTCACGAACGCTCTCGCGATCGACACACGCTGCTGCTCGCCACCGGAGAGCTGGTGCGGGAAACGTTCTTCCTTGCCGGCGAGCCCGACGAGGTCGAGCACGGCCGGCACCTGCTGACGAATCACGTGCTTC
>CAXBAZ010000557.1:0-3373 GCA_963973395.1 uncultured Acidimicrobiaceae bacterium | reverse complement strand
CCCTGCCTCTCGGGCCGTCTGCGAGCGGGCCGTCGTCCCACCTGATCTCGATGTCGTCGACCCAGCTCGCGTTGCCGGCCGCGTACTCCACGCGGACACTGCCGTCCGGGAGGGGAACACCGACCCAGGCTGTCTCGACCCCCAGGAGCTGGACGATGCAGTCGCAGGCTCGCGTGATCGCCGTCCTCGCCTCCACCTGGTCGTCGGTGACCCACCCCCAGATCGCCAGGCCGAGTTCGGACTCGGCCCGGTCGTGGCGTTCGGCGGTGACGTTCCGGATGCGGCCGTCGATCGCGACGATTCGTCCCCGGCGATCCCGTACCTCCACGAACGCATGCTCCGTGTACAGGACACGCCCGTCGGGTGCGACCCAGCGGAGCTGGACCGGTCCGTCGGATCGTCCGCGTGCGAGCAGCTGCGAGAGCCGCTGTCGATCGTCGGGATGCACGAGATGCAGACCGATCTCCGGGTTCGCATAGTGGTCGTCGGCGGTGAGGCCGACCCAGTCGGCCACGGCGGGCGACATGTACTCGACCCCGACCGTCGGCCACCGCCGGTACCGGTACGTCAGGTCGCCCGCCGACTCCGTCAGGAATCGGAGCCGGCTCGCCGCAGCGGCCGACCGCCGGCCGTGCTCGGCGAGCAGCACGCCCAGTAGCAACGCTGTGAGGACGACGAATCCGAGACCCTTCCAGATCTCCGCGTTCGCGCCATCGGAATCGGAGACGGCCGTCGACGACACGACGATGTAGATGCCGGCGAGCACCGCATAGATGACCGAGACCGCCAGCGCAGCCTGATACCGGCGCCACCAGGGCGCGTCGTGTGCGAGTTGGACCGGGTCGAGCACGCGGGACCACGACGACCGCCAGCGACTCGAGCGATAGAGACGTGGACTCGCGTGTCGCACGTCGAGTTCGGGATCGAGACCTGGAACGGCGGGGAGCCGAGAGCGGCCGCGCCGGTCGGACGGACGGCCAACCCCGGTCGTGTTCGACATGTGGCCCCCCATCCGCTCACACTCATCGTGCCTCGCTCGCGCCGATGGTAGTTGTTCGGTCACCCTGACGGATCGACCATCTCGCACGACATCCGGTCGCCATATATTCCTTGACAGGAATATATGGCGTCGCTAGATTCGGCGTTCGTGACCGACGACCGTCCGATCCGGCAGGTGCGACCGATCCGGTCGCGCCGCGTCGATGGAGATCCCGCCCGGTGGCCGTCGTGAGCGCCGCGACGCTCGACGCTGCGACGCTGGCCGCGTTGGGCGAGCCGAGTCGGCTCCGGATCGTCGAGCTGCTGCGGGCCGGGCCGCGGGCGGTCGGTGAGATCGCCGACGCGCTCGGCATCCGCCAGCCGCAGGCGTCGAAGCATCTGCGGGTCCTCGGCGACGCCGGGTTCGTCGACGTGGAACCGCAACGACAGCGGCGCATCTACCGGCTCCGGACCGATCAGTTCGACGCGATCGGCGACTGGGTGGAGTCGTTCGAGCAACTCTGGGAGACACGCCTCGACAACCTCGATGTCCTGCTCCGCTCACTCGACGACGAGACACTCGACAACGAAAGGAACGACCATGGCGAACAAGCCGACCGATGAGGAAGCCGTCCGCGAGAAGATCGACGCACTCCCGGCGTTCAACGGCGTCGCCGCGCGTCTGCACGAGGTGATCACCGAGGCGGCGCCCGAACTGCGGCCCCGTCTCTGGTACGGCATGCCGGGCTACGCGACGGCGAAGAAGAGCCCGGTGCTCTGCTTCTTCCGCGTCGACGACGATCGGTACGTGACGTTCGGTCTGACCGAGCACGCCCACCACGAACCCGACGACGACTCGGGCCACCTCTTGATGGGTTCGGCGTGGTTCCTGACCGACCTCGACGCACCCACCGAGGCCCGCGTCGCCGACATCGTCCGGCGTGCCGTCGCCTGAGACCCGAGACCGACACCCGAGACCGAGACCGAGACCGAGACCGACGAGGAGACATCGTGGCACTGCAACTGTTCAAGAAGACGAAGCAACTCGACTTCGAGCGTTCCTACTCCGCTCCGGTGGCGACCGTGTGGGCGGCGTGGACGGAACCCGAGATGCTCCGCCGCTGGTGGGGTCCCGTGAAGACGACGGTCCCCGAATGCGAGATCGACCTGCGGGTCGGCGGAGCGATCCACCTGGTGATGGAGGCCGGGGAGGAGATGGGCAAGTACCACGGCACGCGCTGGCCGATGGCCGGGACGTTCACGCGTATCGAACATCTCCGTCGTCTGACCTACGACGCACGATCGTGGACCGAGGGCGAGGAGGGATCCACGACGATCGAGCACACCAACGACGTCACCTTCACCGAGTCCGACGGCTCCACAGTGGTGCGGCTCGACATCGCGATCACCAAGATCGGCCCGAAGGCCAAGATGGCCGCGTTCGGCATGAAGTGGGGCTACAAGGCTCAACTCGACAAGCTCGACAAGCTGCTCGCCACGACCTGACGGTGCGTCCGGGCGCCGGATTCGATGCCGGGGCCTCCCCACCCGCACGCGGTCGGCCGGATCGAGACGCCATCTGACGACACGTCACAGGTTCAGGGTGTCGCGGCCGCCGAACCCTCGACGCGGTCCATCACGAACCATGCGGTTGCCCCGTGGATCACGATCGAACACAGGATCACCAGGATCGCGACCGCCCACACCTCGAGCGCGTTCGGGAACAGCTCCTCGGTCACGGCGTAGGCGAGGTAGTAGACGGTGCCCATGCCCCGAATGCCGTAGAACGCGATCGCCCAGCGCGCCGGCTGGGATGCCGGGAACCCGACCAGGCTCGCCATTCCGGCGAGGGGACGGATGACCAGCACGATGACGAGCGCGATCGCGATGCCGGCCGGGGTGAGCGCGTTCAGCGCCCCGTCCACCGCCGAACCTCCGAGCAGCAGGAGGAACACCACGCTGGCGAGCCGCTCGAGCGTCTCGGCGAAGTCGTGGAGATCCTGGTGGTACTCGTGGTCGAGTTCGTAGTGGCGAATCGCGACCGCAGCGACGAACACGGAGAGGAATCCGTAACCGTGCACGAGTTCCGCGACGCCGTAGACCAGCAGCGTGGCGCCGACGGACACGAAGCCCTGTCCGGCGCGGGCGATGTTCCACCGCGCCGGCAGCCCGAAGGTGAGGTATGCGATCAGCCACCCGAGCACCAGCCCCACGATCAGGCCGACCGTCAGCTTCACCACGACATCGTCGACCGCCCAGCCCAACACCCAGGCACCACCACCTGCCATCGCGATCGCGAGGTTGGTGAACGGGAAGGCGAGCGCATCGTTGAGGCCGGCCTCGGACGTCAGTGCGAACCGAACCTCACGGTCCGCATCCTCCTCGCTCGGACCTT
>CAXBAZ010000556.1:0-3373 GCA_963973395.1 uncultured Acidimicrobiaceae bacterium | reverse complement strand
ACCAACATTCGTTCCGGTGACGTGGTGAAGCTGACCAGGGTTCGCGAGCCGCGCTCGACCGTGCGACAGAACACGTCGATGACCGCGGCCGCAGCCGAGTCGCCGGCGGGGATCACGACGCTCGTGTCGCGCAGATCGTCGAACCACGGCGCCGGTTCGAGCCAACGCGCCTTCGCCGCGGGACCGGTCGGACCGTTGAACGCACCGCCCTGCCGCTCGCCCCACCGGCCGTCGTACGACAGCCAGGCGAGGGAGTCGTCCGGGTCGTCGACGCGGTCGGGTACGACGACGACGGCGGGATCGATCCTCACCGACGGGCCGGTCGTCTCGTCGCAGCCGAAACCCTCGCTCGCCGCTCGGCCGAGGTACACCGCCGGGCCGAAATAGCTCGCGTGCGATCGGGCAGAGGAGTACACGATCGGGCGATCTCCCTCGCGGCTCAGCTTGTCGTCGCCCCAGTCGGCGCGTTCACCGCCCTCGTGCTGGGAGTACCCGACCGCGACCGGCCCGGTCCGGAGGGCCTCAGCGATCGAGCCGGCCTCGAACTTGAGGGTGATGCCTTCCCAGTCGCTCTCGTGCTTGTTGTTCCAGTCGTTGTAGTACCAGTAGAGCCAGTACTGGACGAACACGAGGTCGGGCTCGTCCGGCTGCTGCACCACGTGGGCGTAGACCGTGGGCTCGGCACGTTCGGTGTACTTGTCGAAGTCCTGCTCGTAGATGCATCCCGGCCTGAGCGAGTCCCCCGGGAAGTCGAGGAAGAATCCCCCGCCCAACCCGGCCAGGTCGGCGGCGCCCGGCCCACGCATCACGACCGGGTCGCTCCGGCTCATCTGCCGGAGCGCGATCTCGGGGTTGTCGAGCAGGACGTCGACGGGCATCGGCCAGAACGGCTCACCGTCGGGGTCGCAGTCCTGCTCCTGCTCCTTGATCATGATCACGGGAGCGAACCGCTCGGCGAGATCGACGGCCTCACCATCCACCCGTGTGGGTTGCGGACCCGCCGCTGTTGTGGTGAGCCCCGTGCCGATCACGAGGACCGTCCCGAACAGGATCGCTGCGATTCGTCCAGCGGCGCGCAGCCGGTGAGCCGGTGCGCCGGACAGCATCAGCGCGTCGGCCTCCACCACAGCGCGGCAGCAGCGCCGACGAACACCAACAGCGCCACACTCGAGTACCACAGCATGGTCTGCTCGAGGCTGTGCTGGAGCTCCTCGGCGATCTCTCGTACGGCGACCTTGGCTCCCGGCTGGTCGACGACGTCGGGCAGCCGTTCCACCGTTCTTCCGACGAGCATCCGCACCGCGAGGGTCGCCCCGAACACACCGGCGACGAGGACCGCCGCGGCTCGCAGCCTCGATCCGGACAACCAGATCGACGACGCGGCCGCTGCCAGCCCGACGAGCGCGAGGAGCCAGAACGTACGTTGTGTCAGCAGGAACACGTCACGCACGAGGTCGACCGTCGTCCCGACCTCGTCGAGCCGTTCGCTGCGGTACAACACCGGTTGCCCGAAGCCGGCGGGGAGTTCGCGGTCGAGAGCGGTGGCCAGTTGTCGTCGCCGCGTCTCGGGGTCACCCTCGACCAGTTCCGGCAGGTCGACCTCCGTGAACAGGCCGACCTCCTGGAATGCCTCGATCGTCCGGCCCGTGAGGGGCAGGAGATCGACCCGGACCGCACCGTCGTCGACGCCTGCAACCGGTGTGTCTCCCTCGAGCGTTTCGACCACGGCGGCGTGTGCGCGCCCCGCGGCGGAGCCGATCGTCGCGGCCACCTCAGGAGTGCGGATCATCTCGGCGACGCGGTCCTCGACACGCGACCGGACACCGGCGAGCGCCATCTGCAGCAGGGACCCGAGGGAGTCGGGGACGAGCGCTGCCGCAGCCTCTTCGACGTCGATGACGGCGACGGTCTCGGCGACGACGCGCTCGGCGAGGGCGTCGCTGATCTCCTCGCGTTGTACGAGATCGGAGATCCGCCGTTCGAAGCGTGCGGAGTCGGTCGCGGTGCTGACCACCCACGAGCCCACGACGGCACCGACGACGCCGACGACGGCGACCACGCCGAGCGCGGCGGTGGCGGCGACCCGTCCGGTGGGTGCTCGTGACGTCGTGGGTTCGCCGTCCATGTGCGAACCGTCAGGCGAGGGTCGTGGCCGACATCGGCGCCCTGTACTCGGTCGGCGAATTCGGCACACCGGTGAGGTCGAAGCTGGCGGAAACGAGCCGGATTGCGTTCCAGAACGAGAAGGCGAGCACGGTCGCTCCTTGATGCCGAGGATGGTGTGCCGGAACTGTAGCTGTCCCACCGAGTGGCTGTGTGAGTCTGCCGGCCACCGTCGATCGCACGTTGCTCGTCGGGTGACCGTCCAGGTCGCACATCCCGGATGTGCGTGCCTCGCCCTATGATCCGGGACGGCCTTTCACGCGGGGCGTCACATCCGCTCCACGCGAACGGCGAGTTCACGCCCCAGTAGCTCAGTGGATAGAGCGTCGGTTTCCTAAACCGTGCGTCGCAGGTTCGATCCCTGCCTGGGGCGCTGTAAAACACCTGGTAGATGGCGGTGTGCATCGAGCGCCGAACGGCCACTACCCCTCGTGGTAACGCCGTGGTAACGTGATTTCGTGGCCAGCGGGACGATCTACCGCCGTGAGACGCCGTCGGGGGCGTCGTCGTGGGTCGCCCACGCCACCTGGCAGGAGGGCGGCAAGCGGCGCCAATCCAAGCGCTCCTTCCGCACGAAGAAGGAGGCGCAGGCCGCGCTCACCGAGCTGCTCGCCGCCCACCAGACGGGGACGTTCGTCGCGCCGAGCAGGATGCCGTTGCGCGACTTCGTCGAACCGTGGCTCGCGGCGCTCGAGAACCAAGGGCGCAAGCCGACGACGCTGCGCGGCTACCGCAGGTCGCTCGATGCGTACGTGCTGCCGCGACTTGGCGACGTCGCGCTGCAGGAGTTGCGTGCGTCCGACCTCGACGCGCTGTACGCAGAACTGCTCCGCTCGGGTGGCCGGCGTGGTCAGGGCCTGTCGATGACGACAGTGCACCACGTGCACGCGGCGATGAACAAGATGCTGCACGACGCCGAGCGCAAGGGGCTCGTGATCCGCAACGTCGCCAAGCTCGCCAACGCACCGACGTTGACGACGGCGCGGGCGAAGGGGCCCGAGATGCGGGTGTGGTTGCCCGACGAGCTGGCGAGGTTCCTCGCCTCGATCGAAGGCAACCGCAACGAGATGCTGTTCCGGTTGATGGCGATGACCGGGATCCGCCGTGGCGAGGTCGTCGCGCTGCGATGGTCCGACGTCGAGCTGTCGGGTCATCGGTTGACGGTGAACCAGGCGGCCACCGTGATCGACGGCGATGAGGTGGTCGCCGT
>CAXBAZ010000555.1:0-3376 GCA_963973395.1 uncultured Acidimicrobiaceae bacterium | reverse complement strand
TCAGCCGGCAGCCGCCGCCTGAGCAACCGTGTCACCTCAACGCGCGGCAGTCCCTCCCGACTTTCTGGGCCGCTGGAGCGGCGAGCAGGAGTGACCACTGGCGCCAGCGATCGTCGTTAGTTGTCTCCCACGCCGCTGAACACCAGGCGGATGATCGCCCACGGGCCGTCGAGCGCCAGGAACGCGACGATCGCGCCAAGGAGCGCGATGGCGAAGACTGCGAACGCCCAGCCGAAGCCACGGCTGATGCGCTGCATGCGCTCGACATCACGCTCGTACGCATCCGTCCAGATGTCCTCCTGAACCCACGGCTCGTCGTGCCCCACAACGCGATCATGCGCACGGGCCTCGGCTCCTCGCCATCTCGAAGTTGCCGATCCCCGATCAGCTCCCTTGGGTCGATGGAAGTTCGACCTGACCCACCACGTCCTCCAGCAGCTGTTCGGCTGCGGCCGTCCGGAACTCGATGTACTGGTCAAAGAGCCACTCCGCGGCACCCAGCTTCAAGCCGAGGCCGGTGACGAGCAAGCCTGTGCACGTCGCAGCCCACCGCCTCCACCGCCGCCCGAGGACGCCATCGGCGACGAGATCGAACAAGGTGAAGATGACCTCCATGCCGAGATCATCGCGGCGGGGTCTGACAGTTACGTGCTGACTCGTAGAGGCCGATAGCCGGCGCATCAGGCCAGCATTGGCTCGCTGCACCGACGTGCCGCTCGTTGGTGGTGGCGTCCGGCTCGACCTGTCGCCTGGCCGACGCGCCGATCATCCGGCACCGAACGGCAGCGGCGGACAAGAGCCCGCACTTGTTGGTGGGTCAGGGTTCCCAGAAGTCGAGTGTCACCGCTTCGATGTCGCCGGTCTCATTGACGAAGAAGTCCACGGTCCACCACTGGAGGCAGCTGTCGATCCGTTCCGGGTCGGGTTGGACGCTGATGCGGGCGAGGGCGGCGACGTCGGCGGGCGGGGGTACCGGCGGGCTCGCGCAGTGGGTGTGTTCGCCCACGGACACGACGGTGTCTTGGGATCCGGCGGCCATGTCGAGAGCTGAGAACGGTCCGGCGGCGGCCCGGAAGTACTCCTCGTCGATGATCCAGGCCGAAGAGTCAGCGAGCTCTGTGGCGCTACGGCTTTGGTGAAGGTCGCGTCCCAAGCCGAGCTGGACTTGGTCGGCGAACGGCAGTCGTTCTGCGGCGTCTGCGCTTGGCTGGTCGGCGAAGTCGAGGAAGGCACTCACGATGTTCTCCGCGTCGGCGACGCTGATGCCTGCGGAGGCACCCGAGTCGATGATCGTCACCTCTCCTTGGATGTAGGCGATCTCGCTGAGGTCCCCGCGAGCGCAGCTCTGGGCACGCTCGGCGACTGCCGGGGCGTGTCCGAGGTCGACCAGGCGGTCAGCGCTGTGCATGCCGCCGGCTGCGGTGAACAACGCGCCGACGGGCAGGAACCTGCCGTCGGCGAGACGCACACCGGCAGGGTCGTTCTGCCAGGTCGTGCCGTAGGGCCAGACCAGCGGTTCCTGGAGCGGATCTCGGACGTTGGGCGGCGGCTGGAGGTACAGGCAGCCGTCCTCGACTCCGAGCACACCGGTCAGCTTGGCGAACTCGCTCCGGTCGAGGTGGCTCTCGGGTCCGTGCAGAACGAGGCCGTCCACTCCGCCCGGTTCATCCGTGCCCGCTTGGTCCGGGCCGGTCGCCCCGTTGGTCGAGCCGAGATCCTCGTAGGTGAGGAGCAGGGTTCCAGTGGTCCCGGTCTGGTCAGGGTGCTCGAAGGGCGTGTCGCGACGGTCGACGGACAACGACCACTCGTAGGGCGCGTCGCCGACGGGGTTCATGCCGGCAAGGTCCCGCCACAGCGTGACCGTGAACGTGTGCGTACCGCCGGCCTCGATGGTGACGGGTCGGTAGTCGCGGTTGCAGCCCATCATCACGGGCTCGTCGCCGGAGGAACCGTGCCAGCAGCCGTACGTGGCCACGGCGACCTGCCGGTCGCTGAGCATCGTGCCGGTCCGGAAGTCCTGGAGGTGCACGGTCTCGGTGCCGGTGTTCGTCAGCGTGACCGTGTGTTGCAGCCACCCCTGTTCCGAGGCGGTGAGAGGCGACACGGTCGCCTCAATCGGCCCGAAACGGTCCACGGCAACCGTCACGGTTGGACCGGCCTCTGCGGGCCCATCCCGGCCTTCGTCGACTCGCGAGAACACGAGCCCCTCACCGTCGGCGCCAAGCAGCCACAACTCGCCGTCCCGCAGCTCGACGGGTTGCCCCAGCCCAGCCCAGAACAGGTCTGCTTCCACCCTCGCTGCATCGTCAGGGCAACCGACCTGCGTGCGGACCTTCGGAGGGACAACAACCCCATCAGCAAACGTCGTGACGATCCGGTTGTTGCACCCGTCGCTTCCCTGCACGCCGTCGCCGTCGAAGCGCAGGTTGGCGGTGCCCTCGGCCGGCTGCCTCTCGCCGTCGTCCACGGTCGAGACAACACGCCACAGGCCGTCAAGCCCGTCAGCGGCCTGGGACTTGTCGGGGCCGGCGACGGTCACGGACTCGCTGTCGTCGCCGATGAGTGCGAGTCCGCCTGCCGCCAGTGCCGCGATGGCAAGCACGGCAGCCGCTGCGGCAAGGAACCGGGGACGGCGCCCCTCGGGCTGGCACTCGGCTCGGTTGCGGGCGGCGGCCATGACGTCAGCGGGCTCGCCGGGCGGGGTGCGGTTGGCGAGGCGTTCGAGGCGGTCTTCGAGGGTCACTGGGCCCCCTCCTCTGCGAGGGTGGTGGCGAGTCGTGAGCGTCCGCGTTCGGCAGCCTTGCGGGCGGCAGCGGCAGTGCAGCCGACGAGCTCTGCGACCTCGTCGTACGGGAGGCCGTCGACGTGGTGGAGGTACAGCACTGCTCGTTCGCGGGGCGGGAGGGCGAGGAGGTCGGCGAGATCGGACGGGAACTGGTCGATGCCGTGGGCCGGTGGGCCGAGGCGTGCGACCGCCGACCGGCGCCGAGACCACGACCGGCGCTCGTTCGAGGCGAGGTTGACGATGGTCGTGGTCAGGAACGCCCTCGGGCTGCGGACGTCAGTGGGGTCGTCGAGTTGGAGGTAGTTCACGAGGGCGTCCTGGACGAGGTCGTCGGGGTCGACGTCTACGGGCGCTGCGACGCAGGCCACGCGGTGGAGGTGCGGGTAGAGCGCGTCGAACCACCCGTCGTCGCCGGTGTCAGCCCGGAGGCGTTCTGCTGGCTTGGCGTGCATCTCACCCATAGGGACACCGCACGACCCGGTTCTGTGACATCACGTTCTGAGAAGTCCCCTTGCCCACGGTCACGCAGTTCCGACGGCCGGATCGGCAGGGTGGTTCCCTCGACGACACCCCTACATGGTGGTGAACACC
>CAXBAZ010000554.1:0-3378 GCA_963973395.1 uncultured Acidimicrobiaceae bacterium | reverse complement strand
CTGTCACCGAACGCCTCCATGCTCGTCCCATCACCCGCCGTGACGTTCGGTGTCCGAACCGAGCGTCACGTTCGACACCGAGCGTCACGTTCCTGCGGCGCAACCGGCTTGGAGGGCACGCATGGCATCCCATCACGGCTCCCCGGAGCTCACGGTCCACGACGACCGCACGATCGGCACCGGATCCGACGACACTGGACGGGACGACACTGGACGGGACCCGGTCACGATCCAGATGAGCGGGCCCAACGTCGTCGTCCGTTCGACGATGCGAATCGACCGAGCCGCCACGGAAAGCGTCGTGCACCTGCTCAATTCCTCGGCCACCAGCGAGGTCGTCGTCGTCATCGATCCCGAACAGATCCGGTGCAGCGACGCCTTCGCGTCCACACCGGCACAGGTCGCCGAGCTGAGGTGCTGTGAGCGACGCCTGTGCCGGCCACGTGACGTGGAGACCGCTGGTGACGGTGTCGTGCGGGTCGCCGGCGCGCAGTCGTGGTGGACGATCGACATCGGAGCCGGTCGATTCGTGCAGAGCGATCATCCACTCGACGTACGGTTCATCGGCGACGACGCCTGGGTCGCCCTGGAGGGGGTGTGGCTCACCGCGGTCAAGCTGACCGTGGCGACCGCCGACGGAGCCCTCGTGAGCGGCTACCGCGCTCGTGCCGATCAGCGCTGCACCCGACGGTTGGCCAGCTGATTGCCGAGCATGGCCGGTGTGGGCGCTCGAACGCTCCGGTAGCATGGCTGGCTGCTCGTATCACTGCTCCTCGAGGCTGATCAACCATGTCTGACACCGTCCTGACCGCAACTTCCGGCCGCTCCACCGGCAGCGCCAACGCGCGTCGCCAGCTGGCGACCGATTCGATCCCTGCGGTCGTCTACGGCATGGGCATGGACCCGATCAGCATCTCGGTGCCCCGCCGCGAGCTGCGCAAGGCCCTGTCGGGCAGCGCCGGCATGAACACGATCCTCGACCTCCACGTCGACGGTGAGCTGTATCCCGCGATCGTGAAGGACATGCAGCGCGATCCGGTTCGCCGTACCGTCCGCCACGTCGACTTCATCCAGATCGATCTCAACGCCGAGATCACCGTCGATGTGCCGATCCGGCTCGAGGGCCACGCGAAGGCGGTCAGCGACGAAGGCGGCCTCGTCGACCTCAACCGCAACGAGCTCGAGATCTCCACCACACCTCGGAGCATCCCCGACGAGATCGTCATCGACATCTCCGACCTCGACATGGACTCGACGATCACGATCGGCGACCTCGACCTGCCGGTCGGCGTCACCGCCACCGGTGACGACGACTGGGCCGTGGTCACCGTCCTCACGATGCGCACGCCGGTCCTCGACGAGGAGGACGCGGCCGCGGCCGAGGCTGCCGACGCCGACGCAGCCGAGGGTGACGGAGCCGAGGGTGACGCCCCCGCCGCCGATGCCGGCGGCGACGACACCGCCGAGTGACGCCCCAGGGCGTCCGTTGACCCATGGGTCTCTTCGACCGGCGTGCCGGCAAGGGCGCACCGTTCGACTGGCTCGTCGTCGGACTCGGCAACCCCGGGCCGAAGTACGAGCGCACGCGCCACAACGTCGGTGAAGAGGTCGTTCGACTCCTCGCGGAGCGCCACGACGCACCGCTCAAGGCCGGACGCGACAACTCGCTGATCGGCGAGGCGCGGTTCACCGTCGACGGCGACACCGTCCGGGCGGCGCTGGCGTTCCCGCTGACGTACATGAACGATTCCGGCCGAGCGGTGTCGTCGCTCGTGCGGCGCTACCGGATCGAGTCGCCCGAACAGATCATCGTCGTCCAGGACGAACTCGACCTCGAGCCGGGGGTCGTCAAGCTCAAGAACGGCGGCGGGCTGGCGGGCCACAACGGCCTGCGCAGCATCGCCCAACACCTGAGCTCACAGGATTTCCTGCGCGTTCGGATCGGCGTCGGCAAACCGCCGAACAAGGATCGCGGCGCCGGGCACGTACTCAACAAGATCCCTCGCCGCGAACGCGAGGTCCTCGACATCTCGATCCAGGTCGCGGCCGACGCCGTCGAGATGATCATCGCCGAAGGCATCGACGCCGCGATGCAAGACATCCATGGCCGGTGAGCTGGCGGCGCTCCCGCCACTGCTGCGCGACGAGCCCGGCCTCACGCGCGCCCTGGGCGATCCTCAGGCACGCCTGGCGATCGTCGAGGTCGCCCGTTCGATCTCGATCGCCGCGCTTGCGCACCTCTCGAACCACCGGCCCCTCGTCGTCGCGTGTCCGACCGGCGCCATGGCCGGACAGCTCTTCGACGACCTCTGCCAGTACGCCGGCGCCGACGAGGTCGCCCTCTTCCCCGCCTGGGAGACCCTCCCGTTCGAGCGGGTGAGTCCGGCAGTGGAGACGATGGGCGCACGGCTCGAGGTGCTCTGGCGGCTCCGGAGCGGTGAGCGGAGCCCGAAGATCGTCGTCGCCGGTGTGCGCGCACTCCTGCAGAAGCTCGGGCCGGGCGCGACCGAGGTCGAACCGATCATCGTCCGCCAGAACACGATCGTCGACCCCGACCAGCTGGGCGCCCAACTCGTCGAGTTCGGCTACCGGCGCGAAGAACTCGTCGAACACCGCGGAGAGTTCGCCCGGCGCGGCGCGATCGTCGACGTGTTCCCGTCGACCGCAGACGCACCGATCCGGATCGATCTCTGGGGCGACGAGGTCGACCGCCTCACCACGTTCGGGGTCAACGACCAGCGGTCGACCGCCGACCTCGACGAGGCCCTGATCTTCCCTGCCAGAGAACTGATGCCGTCCGACGACGTGCGCGACCGGGCTGCCGCACTGGTCGGCGCGGAACCGTGGGGCCGCGAGCAGTGGGAGCGGTTGGCCGAGGGAACGCACTTCGACGGCATGGAGTCGTGGGTGCCGTGGCTCGTCGACGACCACGTCCTGCTGACCGACGTGCTGCCCCGCGGCGCCAAGACGATCCTGATCGAGCCGCGCCGCATGCGCGATCGTGCAACCGACCTGCTCGCCGAGGAGGACGACCTGGCGAAGGCGCTCGCCTCGACGTGGGCACGCGATCCCGACAAGGAGTTCCCCCGGCTGCACGCCGACCCGGACCACCTGCTCGCCGGCGACGACGCGGGATTCTGGACGATCGACTCCACACCCGAGGGACCGGACACCCCGCTCGTCGAGGCGTCGGGCTGGGGACCGATCGGTGGAGACGGCTCCGGCCTCACCGCCCGCCTCGGCCAACTGCTCGCGGCCGGCTTCACGGTCACGGTCGCGGCCGACGGCAGCGGGTCGGCCGAACGGCTCCGCCAGATCCTGCTCGACCAGGGACTCGAGTTCACGTTCGCCCGCGAGGGCACCGACGTCGGTCGACCC
>CAXBAZ010000553.1:0-3387 GCA_963973395.1 uncultured Acidimicrobiaceae bacterium | reverse complement strand
ACAAGCTCGTGGCAGAGATCTGGGAAACGCGGGCGGACGACCTGCCGATCGACGGCTACGACGACCTCGCCGCACGCCAGGTGGTCGACCGCCTCGAGGGGCTGTCGCCGGCCGACCTCGCCCGCATCCAGACCTACGAGCGCGAGCACCGGAATCGCAGCACGGTGCTGGGCAAGATCTCGATCCTGACCGCATGATCGAT
Organism: uncultured Acidimicrobiaceae bacterium; assembly: GCA_963973395.1. Classification (GTDB taxonomy): domain Bacteria; phylum Actinomycetota; class Acidimicrobiia; order Acidimicrobiales; family Ilumatobacteraceae; genus Ilumatobacter. Next base: position 3,185 of record CAXBAZ010000553.1, on the reverse strand, counting down.
CCCGACGTCCGGCCGGCCCTTCCGGAGGACTGTCCGCAACTCGCCTGGCTCGAGGCCGAGGCTCGGTCCGCGCTCGCCGACCTGCGGGGCGGGCCGCGTTGGCTCGCGACACATCCGGCGCGCGGCGACGCGTGGGAGACTGCGGTGTCGGCCGACACCGTGGTCGTCGCCCACATCGGTGCGGTCGCGGTGGGCTATCTCGTGCTGATCGTCAACGGACCGATCGCCGTCGTCGACGACGTGTACGTGACACCCCAGGCTCGTGAACTCGGTTTCGGCGACGAGCTGCTCGCGGCGGCGCTCGCGCGGGCCCGCGCCGCAGGTTGTGAACTGCTCGAGGGAGCATCGCTGCCCGGCGATCGTGACACCAAGAACCTGTACGAACGAGCGGGCATCAAGGCCAGATTGATCACGGTCTCCACGCCGCTCTGAGGTCAGCGCGCCTTCCAGTTCGGCGTGCGCTTCTCGATGAACGCCTCGAGGCCCTCCTTCGTGTCCTCCGAGCGCATGATGCGGCCGAACGCCTCGTTGGTGAGGCGGATGAGCGTCTCGTCGTCCTCGGTGGCCGCTGCTCGAACGATCGCCCGCGATTCCCGGACCGCGAGCGGGGCGCACGCCGTGATCTGTCGGGCGAGCCGGTGAGCCTCGGCGACGGCCTCACCGGGCTCGACGAGCCGGGACAGCAGACCCAGGGCGAAGGCGCGCTCGGCCGGAATCGGTTCGCCGGTGAGGATCGCTTCCATGGCGGCCGCCTGACCGATCGCACGTGGCAGTCGGAACAACCCGCCGGCGCCGGCGATGAGGTTGCGCTTGGCCTCGGCGAGACCGAACGCCGAACGGGTGGTGGCCACGACGAGGTCGGCGGCCAGGACGATCTCACAGCCGCCGGCGGTCGCGAGGCCGTCGACCGCGGCGATGATCGGCTTGGTGCGCTCGCGGTAGACGAATCCGGCGAACCCGCCGCGTTCGGTGCCGAGCGCAGCCGCGTTGCCGCTGCTGATCGCCTTGAGGTCCGCTCCGGCACAGAACACCGGTCGGTCCTGGCCCTCGGTGTTCGCGGCGAGCACACCGACCCAGACGTCATCGTCGGCTTCGAGCCGATCCACCGCTGCCTCCAAGCCGGCCGCCACGTCGCCGTTGACGGCGTTCCGGGCCTCGGGCCGGTCGAGGGTGATGGTGGCGATGCGTTCGGTGACTGCGTACGTGACGATCTCGGACATGACCGGATCGTAGGAGCGGGCCGCGCGCCCGGCGAAGTCAGCCTTCGGTCGGCTCGTCGGCCGTTGCCGTGTCGCCATCGGACGGAGTGCCGCTGCCGGGTGATTCGACCGGTTCCCGGGTCGACCCGGTGGGCTCAGCGATGTCGGTGTCCCCGGCGCTCTCCGCCTCGGACGGCGCAGCCTTGGCTGCAGGCTCGGTCGCGGTGGCCTCGGCCGGCTCGGTCGCGGTGGGTTCGGTCGCGGGCTCGGCCGGTTCGGTCGCGGTGGGTTCGGTCGCGGTCGGCTCGGTCGTCTCTTGCGGTGTGGTGTCGGCTGCCGTGGCGTCGTCTGCTGCCGTCGTGTCGCCGGTGGCCGGTGCGGCCGCCTGGGTAGCGGCCGGTTCGGGCGATGCATTCTCGGTCTGGGCGGACGCGGTCGCTTCGGTGGCAGCCGGATCGGCTGCCGGCGCCTGGCCGGGGCCCTTCGGTGAACGGCGGCTCGGAGCGCCCTTGGCGTCGCCCTGCCGGGGCCGCTCGTTCCGTTTGCCCTGATCGGCGTCGCGACCACCCTTCTTGTTGCGCGGCCCCGGCCGGAGCGGCTTGGGCATCGGTGCCTTGGGATCGACCTCGATCTCGAAGAGTGCGGCCACCTGGGGCAGCGCCGGGGCGAGCCGCTTGACCGTGGCCAGCAGTTCGTCGTTGACGACATCGGGCTTGCGGACCGGGGCGACCCCGCTCCGGACCGGCGAGAAGGCGGCGGCCTCGAGCATCGCGATCCACCGTTCGGGGGTGTCCATCGGCGCCAGTGACGCGTTGGTGCTGTCGAGCAGGCGCTGGGCGATGTCGGTCGGGAACGGCACGCCGGCCTTGGGTGGCTGCGACGACAGCCGCAGGGCACGGATGACACGGCCGACCGCGAGTGCGGCATCGACGTCGCCGAACCAGAGCCGCAGCTCCTGCTCCTGCTTGGTGGCGAGCGCGGTGTTCAGTTCGGCGGCGAGCGCGGACGTGGTCTCGTCGCGGGCCACGGCCGGATCGCCGGCCGCGGCGACGACGCTGCGCAGGTCGCGCAGGTCGAGGTGTTCCATCTGGCGCTGCGCGGCCTCGGCACGGTCACGCCACTCCGCAACCCGGAGCTTCGGGATGAGATCCTCGGCCAGCTTGAGCACCGACGCCTCGGGCATCGGTGAGCGCCCTTCCTTGGCCGCCTTGTCGTTCTCTTCGCGCAAGCGCTGGCGAACGGCACCCATGCCCTGCAGGGCGAGTTCGGCGATCGGGCGCTGCTCCTCGGGCAGCTCGGCCAGCACGGCAGAGCGGTTGCGCTTCCCGGGCTTCAATCGCTTCGGCTTCGGCCGCTGCGGGATCTCGGGCGGGGGAGTGAACGACGGACCGCTCCGTCGGCCACGACCGCTGCGGTCGCCGCGACCACCACCGTCGCCGCGACCACCACCGTCGCCGCGGCCACCACCGTCGCCGCGGCCACCGCCGTCACGCCGAGCGCGATCGCCGCGTCCGCCCTTGTCGTCTCGGTCGCGACGAGGTCGCCGCTCGCGGTCGTTGCGTCCCCCACGGTCGTTCCGGTCCCGCTTCGCCCGCGTCTCGATCAGCGGTTCGAACCCCCGTTCGGACGGGAGCAGCTCGATCCGATCGTCGCGCTCCTGCTTCTCGCGCCCGCCGACGACGGAGAGGACGTTGATGCCGTCGATCTCCTGCTCGACCTCGACCTTGATCACGTCGCCCACCCCGGCGTCGGGCGAGAGGATCGACCCGTCGAGCGTTCCCTTCGGCTGCTTCGCGCCGGCGGCGCGCCAGGTCCAGGAGTTGTCAGCGAGCGCGCTGGTGAGTTCGATGTCGATCCGACGAGACATGGGACGAAACCGTATCGTCTCCGGAGCCCCGAGCACCATCGAGGTTCCGGCGTGGGGACGGCTCGCACGCCGTCGAGCTCGCGTTCAGGGACGGAGGTCGGGAGCGGCTACCGTCGCTG
>CAXBAZ010000552.1:0-3391 GCA_963973395.1 uncultured Acidimicrobiaceae bacterium | reverse complement strand
TCCGCCCGAGTCGATCGCGCCCGAACTCGCACGCCGGTACGGCGACGTGGTCGACCGGATCTCGTTCTACGCTCCCTACGAATCCGACCCCGAGCGTTGGCTGCCGGTCATGGATGCCCTCAAGGCGATCTGAACGTCACGACCGCGTCGAGCCCACCGCTCGGTGCCCGACGGAGCGAGGCAGCTCCGCCACCGGTGTTCGCCAGCTGCTGCACGATCGCCAGCCCGAGCCCGGTGCCGCCGGCCGCCGCACCCTCCGGTCGCCAGAAGCGCTCGAACGCCCGTTCCAGCTGTTCGTCGGTCAGTCCCGGCCCCTCGTCGAGCACGTGCAACGTCGCGTCCCGGTCGCCGGCCTCGACGACGATCCGGACGGTGCCACCCTCGGGCGACACCTCCAGGGCGTTGTCGACCAGGTTGTCGATGATCTGCTCGACCCCGCCGGAGACCGCTCGCACGGTGACCGCGTCGGCAGCGTCGACCACGATGTCCACGGCTCGTTCCTGGGCCAACGGCAACCAGTACTCCGCTCGTTCGCGGGCGACAGCGGGGAGATCGACCTCGGCGATCGCGACCGCAGCGTGTTCCGCTCGGCTCAGGACGAGCAGCCCCTCGATCATCCGGCGCAAGCGCTCGGTCTCGTTGAGGGCCTCCTCGATCGGTTCCGTCGCCGGATCACCGGCTGCGACCGACATCGCCGCCTGCTCGAGCCGCAGGCGTAGCGCAGTGAGCGGCGTCCGGAGCTGGTGCGATGCGTCACCGGCGAAGCTGCGTTGTTGATCGACCAGACGCTGTAGTCGGATCGCCATCGAGTTGAACGAATCGGCGAGCCCGCGCACCTCCGGTGGACCGTCCGAGTCGTTCGCCCGGGCTGCGAGGTCACCCGAGGCGAGCCGGTGCGTCACCGACTCCAGATCGTGGAGCGGGCGGGTGACGCTCCGGGCGAACAACCAGGCGACGGCCATCGCGATCAGGAGCGAGATGCCTGCCACGATCGCGAGACCACGTACCTTGCCGTCCACTCGATCGGCGACGACCCGCTCGGGAGCGCTGAGTCGCACCACGCCGACCACGTCGTCACCGGACAACACCGGGACGGCGACGAAGAACAGATCCTCGCCGAGGGTGCGGGAGAACCGCTCGCCGGTCTCGGGTGCACCCGTCATGGCCCGCTGTATCTCGGGCCGGTTGGAGTAATCCTCACCTACGACGCCGCCGTCGGACCCGACCACTCCCACGAGGTCGACGTCGACGATCGCGACGTCGACGCCTTCCTCGGCGTTGTAGCGCGCCACGATCGCCCGGATGACGGGGTCGGACCCGGTCGTGCCCGCTTCGAGTGCCTCCTCGGCGCGGCCGGCGAGGATGAACGCGTCGCGCTCCAGCCCGGTCGTCAACCGGTCACGCTCCACGCGCTCGAGGTGCCGAGCGAGCGGCACGTCGTGCACGAGCAACACGATCGCGACGACGCCGACCAGCACCAGGAGCAGGCGGGTCCTCATCGATCCGGCGCTTCGATCCGGAACCCGACGCCGCGCACCGACAGCACCCAACCGGGGTCGCCGAGCTTTCGTCTGATCCCGGCGACGTGCGCATCGAGCGTCTTGGTCGGGCCGAACCAGTTGGCGTCCCAGACGTGCTCGATGATGTCGGTGCGAGTTCGGACAGCGCCCGGGTCCTCGAGGAGGTACGCCAGCAGTCCGAACTCTTTGGGGGTCAGTGCGATCTCGACCGGGCCGTCCGGCCCGTCGAGCGTGACGCGGTGAGAGCGACGGTCGACGGCGAGGGGGCCACACCTGAGCAGCTCGACACCGTCGTCGGCGACGCCGCCGTGTTCACCCCGTGGACCGTCGAATCGGCGACGAACCGCCCGCATCCTGGCCATCAGCTCACGGAAACCGAACGGCTTCACGAGGTAGTCGTCGGCACCGAGTTCGAGGCCGAGCACGCGATCGAACTCCTCGCCCCGCGCCGTGATGACGATGATCGGAACCGTGGAGCGCTCCCGGATGTGGCGGCAGACGTCGTATCCGTCCATGTCGGGCAAGCCGAGGTCGAGCAGCACGATGTCGCCGAACACCGACGCGATCGCCGCACGGCCGGTCGCCACGTGAGTCACGACGCACCCGGCGGACTCCAACGACTCCGACAGCGATCGTGCGATCGACGGGTCGTCTTCCACCAGCAGCACGTCCACGGCGTCATCATCGCCGTCCGACGACGAGGATGCGAGTACCGAAGCTCCGTTCTCGCGTACTCGGGAGCGTTCTTGGACGATTCTTGGATGAATCCGGCCCGCCCGCTGGGCGATGCATCCGTACCGTCGTCGACATAGCCCCAATCGCCGATCCACCATCGGATCGCCAACCTCGAGGAGTTCAGATGAAGACGAAGATCGCCACCGCCCTCTCGATCGTCGGAGTACTCGGTGCCGGATCCGCTGCGGCACTGGTCAACACCCAGATCCTCGACGGTACCGGAACGGAATCTGCGGCCTCGGCGGCTGTGCTGCCGCCGGCTGCCACGGTCGACCTGACGGTGCCCACCACGACGATCGTCGACGACGGAGCCGGCGATGACGACGGTGTCGTCACGTCGACGACACTCGCCGCCCGTCCCGACACGACCTCCACCTCGGTCCCTCCGGCGACGACCCCGCCGGTCACCGCATCGTCCCCCGCCGAATACCTGACCGCGTTCAACGTCGGCGAGTCCGGCGTCGTCACCGTCGACGTGATCAACGGAAAACTGATCCTCGTCGACGCCGAAGCCGCCCCCGGCTGGACCGTGGTGTCGATCGAGGACGACGGCGACGACGTCGAGGTGAAGTTCGCGTCGGCGACCGTGCGTGTCGAGTTCGAGGCGGACTTCGAAGGCGGCACGATCCGCCCGTCGGTCTCGTCCACAGCGATCCCGACCGGCGCCGCCACACCCGCGGCACCCGCCACGTCGATCCACGATGACGATGACGATGACCGGGACGATGACGACGACCGCGACGAAGATGACGACGACCGGGACGACGACGACCGCGACGACGATGACGATGACGATGACGACGACCGCGATGACGACTGACGACCGGACCGAGCGACTCGCTCGGCTGCAGGCACGCCGATCCCCCGGCTCCACGTCGGCGGCACCATCGCCCGCGACGCGAGAAGCGCCGACGACGGCGTCGTCGGAGGGTCCGTGCGAGGCGACGACGCCGACCGCCACGACCGTGTCGACTGCCGCGACGGCACAGACCGCGACGGCGCCGGCACGTCGGCGGTCGCCGGCGCTGTCCGCCAAGGTGCTGACGGTCGGCGTGTCGACCACCGCAATGCTCGGCATGATCGCCGGCTACGGGATCGCCGAGGGGCGAACCGCGCAGACACCGACCCTCGAATCC
>CAXBAZ010000551.1:0-3400 GCA_963973395.1 uncultured Acidimicrobiaceae bacterium | reverse complement strand
GGCCGCGGGCTGGCGCTCGTGGCGCTGTCGGCAGTCGCCGGGATGGCGACGCTCGTCCTGCTGCGACGACGGCGATGGGCGCTCGCCCGCGTGACGGCGGTCGGTGCGGTGGCCTCGATCGTGATCGGGTGGGGTGTGGCGCAGTACGACTGGATCCTGGTCGACGAGCTGACGATCGCCGAAGCCGCCGGAGCCCGGGTCACCCTCATCGGATTGATCATCGTCTTCGCAGCCGCAGCCGTGACCGCGGTGCCGGCGATGATCTGGCTGTTCGTGCTGGTCAACCAGGACGAGTGGCAGGCCGACGCCCACGCGCCCGCCGTCGCCGACGGTTCAGCGCACGTCGGCGATCGCTGAGCGGAGCGCCGCGATCCCTTCGTCGAGTTCGTCGGCCGTGACGTTGAGCATCGGGGCAAGACGCACGACGTTGCCGTAGAGGCCCCCCTTCCCCACGAGCAGCCCGTGCCGTCGGCACGCCTCGTGGAACTCACCGGTGCGAGCCTTGTCGGGCTCGATCCCACCCGGCTCGCAGACCTCGAACGCCCACATCAGGCCGCGCCCCCGCATCTCGGCGATCCACGGTGTGGCGTCGGCCACCGGCCGCATCGCCGACGCGAACCGCTCACCCATCCGCTTCGCGTTGCCCTGGAGGTCGTCGTCCCGGACCGTGCGGAGCGTAGCGATGCCCGCTGCTGCGGACAGCGGATTGCCACCGAACGTCGAGAACTGCAGCACGTCGATCGTGTCCATGATCTCCGCTCGGGCGACGACGCCGGCGAGCGTGATGCCGTTGCCGACACCCTTCGCGAAGGTGAGCATGTCGGGCACGACGTCGTGCGCCTGGTACCCCCAGAAGTGTTCACCGGTGCGGCCCCAGCCGGTCTGCACCTCGTCGGAGATGAACAGGATGCCGCGGTTCGTGAGCTCCTTGCCGAACGCCGAGAACAGCCCGTCCGGTGGCGTGGCGAAGCCGCCGACCCCCTGGATCGGCTCGGCGATCATCGCGGCGACATCACCCGCCGACGTCATGTCGAGCACCTGGACGAGGTCGTCGACGCACGCCGCGGTGAAGGCCTCGTCGTCGAGGTCGCGGAACGGCGAGCGGAGCCGGTAACCCCCCTGCACGAACTGGACCTGGAGACCCGAGTGGGACGTGGAGCGCCACGACGAGTGCGACGTGATCGCCTGCGTCGAGAAGACCCGTCCGTGGTAGCTGTTCCGGATCGCGATGATCTGGTTCGACGATCGGTACGACGTCGCGAGCAGCAGCGCGGCGTCGTTCGCCTCGCTCCCGGAGGGGGTGAGGTACACACGAGCGTCGGGGATGCCGGACACCTCGCACACCATCTCGGCGAACTCGATCATCGGCTCGCCGAGGTACAGCGTCGACGTGTGGAGCGCCTTCGCCGCCTGGGCCTGGACCGCCGCGGTCACCGCCGGGTGGTTGTGGCCGATCATCGTGGTCAACACGCCACCGAAGAAGTCGAGGTACCGGTTGCCTTCGAGGTCGAACACGTACGAACCGTCCCCCCGATCGATCGAGATCGGCTCGGCGTAGTACGGCGCGAGGAACGAGGGCAGCACCCGGCGGTACCGGGTGGCGAGGTCGGCGCTGGTCGTCACGGCGGGAACGCTAGCTCCCCGCCGGTCGCCACCGAAAGGTTGTGCCGCGCCACGGATCAGCTTATGGTGGAGGGTCGGTACCCGGTCGGGTGACGTGGTCGCGAATCATCGGCGGCCTGTGTCACCGCCGACCCGACCGGCTCAGCACGACTCTGAACCCGGAGAGGAACCCATCGCACCACCGAGCGTACGGACGCACATCCACGAGATCATGGCCAGCCGTCACGATGCCGCACGTCGAGTCCGATCGGACCGCGTTCGATCCGACGGCGTTCGATCCGGCAGCGTTCGATCGAAGGATTGCCTGCGATGAATCCTGCCGACCCCGACGTCGACACGACGGTCGCGACGGCGACGACCACCGCGTCCGACCTGTCCGGTCCGCCCGACCACCCCACCGACGACAGCGTGCTCCAGCGCCTCCCCGTCAGGGCGATCTTCGGCACGCTGCTCGCCGCCGTCGTCGTGTGGTACCTGTTCATCTTCGACACCGCCGCGAACAACGACGTGATCGAGGGCTTTCGGACCCTCATCGACGGATTCATCGCCCTGCCCGAGTTGGTGTCCGACGGTGAGGCCTACTCCAACTGGTGGACCTACGTCAACGACCAGGAGGGCTGGAGTCCGATCCTCGGTCACACCGTCGACCACGTCCAGCTCGTCGGGATGTCGATGCTGTTCGCCACGCTGATCTCGATCGGCCTCGGGATCGCGATCCACCGCCAGCGGCGGCTGCGTGGCCCCGTCATGGGTCTCGCCTCGGTGCTGATCACGATCCCCTCGCTCGCCCTGTTCGCGATCTTCATCTCGGTCCCCGGCATCGGCATCGGAGACCGGGGCCCCATCATCGCCCTCGTCCTCTACTCGATCCTGCCGATCCTGCGGAACACCATCACCGGCTTGGAGGGCGTCGACCAGGCGGTCATCGAGTCGGCGCGAGGCATGGGTCTCAACGCACGCCAACGCCTCCTCAGGGTCGAGCTCCCGCTCGCGTGGCCCGTGATCCTCACCGGCATGCGCGTCGCCACCCTGCTCAACATCGGCATCGCCGCGATCTCCGTACTGGTCGGCGGTACCGGTCTCGGCGTCTACATCAACGACGGTCTCCAACGGTTCCCCAACGTCACGTCGGTCGAACGGATGTGGACCGGGGTCATCTTCACGATCGCCCTGGCTCTCGTCGCAGACCTGGTGTTCACGCTGGTACGACGCCTCACCACCTCGAAAGGACTTCGCACGTGACGATTCACGACGAGACCACGTCCGACCCGCTGCCTGACGCTCGCCGCGACGGTGCGACTCCGTCGAGCGCACCGCACACGATGATCGAGCTCGAGGGCGTCGGCAAGGTCTACCCCGGCACCGACGTGCCGGCGGTCGCCGACCTCCATCTCGAGATCCCCGAGGGCGAGATCCTCGTGCTCGTCGGACCGTCGGGCTGCGGCAAGAGCACCACGCTGCGCCTCATCAACCGCATGATCGAGCCGACGAGTGGCCGCATCATCTTCGACGGCGACGACGTCACCGACGTCAACCCCGACGAGCTGCGGCGCCGCATCGGCTACGTCATCCAGCAGATCGGGTTGTTCCCGCACCAGACGATCGCCCAGAACATCGCCACCGTGCCCAAGCTGCTCGGGTGGGACAAGAAGCGCATCAGCGCACGCGTCGACGAACTGCTCGAGGTCACCGGTCTCGACCCGTCGATCTACCGCGACCGCTATCCCAAGGAGCTGTCGGGCGGCCAGGCCCAGCGCGTCGGAGTCGCCCGCGCCCT
>CAXBAZ010000550.1:0-3402 GCA_963973395.1 uncultured Acidimicrobiaceae bacterium | reverse complement strand
CGCCGAGGCCGTCATCGAGACCGGCGGGCGGACCCAGGGCCGGCCGGGTGTGCACCTCCCGTCCGAGCGGCTGAGCCTGACGACGCCGACCGATGAAGATCTCGTCCTCGCCCGCCGGATGGCCGACGCCGGTGTCGAGTACCTGGCGGTGTCGTTCGTGCGCCGGGCAGCCGACGTGACCGAGGTGCGCGACGTCGTCGGCACGTCGGTCGGCCTCGTGGCGAAGATCGAGACCAGCGCGGCGCTCGAGAACCTCGCCGAGATTCTCGACGTCTCCGACGCGATCATGGTCGCCCGGGGCGACCTCGGCATCGACTGCCCGCTCGAGGACGTGCCGCACCTCCAGAAGATGATCATCCGCCAGTGCGTCGAATACGGGCTCCCGGTCATCACCGCCACCCAGGTCATGGAGTCGATGGTCAGCGCTCCGTCGCCCACCCGCGCCGAGGTGTCCGACATCGCCAACGCCGTCTTCGACGGCACCGACGCACTCATGCTGTCCGGCGAGACCGCGATCGGTCATCATCCTTCGCTCGTCGTCGCGACGATGGCTCGGGTCGCCGAACGAGCCGAGGCCGAGGCGAGCTACCGGGCGTGGGCCGCCCGCCTGGGCCGCATCCAGCGGGAGAACTGGGACTCGCTCCACGACCGTGTGACCGCCGCGATCACGCACGCCGCGTCCGAAGCGGCGGTCGACATCGACGCAACCGCCATCCTGTGCTGCACCGGCAGCGGGCGGACCGCCCGCGCGATGGCCCGGTTCCGGCCGGAGATGGAGCTCGTCGCCCTGTCGCCGAACGAGCGGACCGTCAACTCGCTCGCGCTCTCGTGGGGTGTCGGGCCCTTGCTCGTCGCGGCATCGGAGAGCAGTTCGGAGATGGTCGACGCGGCAGTGGCCGCGGCGCTCGAACACGGTCGCGTGGCCGTCGGCGACAATGTGCTCGTGCTGGCCGGTTCGCCCGACCGCGACGCGACGACGGCGGCCAACGTCATGCGTGTCGTCACGGTTCGTTGACCGAGATCTGGTCCGCGACGACGGGCCCACCCGGCGCCCCGCACGTCACGCTGATCCACGGATCGCTCGATCGTTCCGCCGGTCTGCTGAAGCTCAGCCGGCGGTTGGCCGACCGGTACCGGGTGACCCGGTACGACCGGCGTGGCTACGGACGGTCGTTCCCGAGCGACGGCCCGTTCGGCATCGACCAGCACGTCGCCGACCTGGTCGGGGTGCTCTCGTCGCTCGTCGAGCGGCGCCACCCTCGCGTCCTGGTCGGACACAGCTATGGCGGCAACGTCGCTCTGGCGCTCGCGCAACGGGCGCCGGAGCTGGTCGACGGTGTCGTCACCTACGAGTCCCCGCTGTCGTGGCGGGAATGGTGGCCCGGAGACTCGGCCGGAGCGAACGCAGTGACGCTGCAAGCCGACCCGGGGCTGGCCGCCGAGCGGTTCATGCGTCGCCTGATCGGCGACGAGCGGTGGGAGCGACTTCCGGCATCGACCCGTGACGCCCGGTGTCTCGAGGGCCCCGCGATGGTCGGCGAGCTGCTCGACCTGCGGGCACGATCGGCGTGGCAGGGGTCGGAGATCGGGGTGCCGGTCATGGCGATGCACGGTGAGCTCGGCCAGCCGCATCACCGACGCGCAGCGGAGACGATCGCGGCGGAGATTCCCGGCGCCGAGGTGTGCACGTTGCCGGACGGTCGACACCCGGGCCCCAACACCCATCCCGACCAGGTCGCCGCGCTGATCGACGACTTCGTGGAACGCCGGATCAGACCGACGACGCCAGCGTGAGACCGACCGCGGCGGTGGCGGCCACCGCAGCCATGGTGACGGTGCCGCTCATGCCGAACGCCTCGTAGAGCTGGCCGCTCGTGACCACCGCACCGGCCCGGCTGACGGTGCCGAAGGCGTTGCTGATCCCGATCGCCCGCCCGCGTGCACGAGGTGCCGCCTCGGTGACCAGTGTCAGCGACGAGACGAACCCGAACTCGAACCCGGTGAGGAACACGAGGAGTCCGACGATCGCGACCGAGCGCGAGTCGCCGGCGGCGAGCATGACGCCGAGCCCGGCGAGCAACCCGGTGAGTCCGATCAGCACCGAGCGCCGCGAGCCGATCCGGTCGCCGACCGTGGCGACGGCGGTCGAGGAGGCGAGTTCGACCGCGCCGAACCCGGCCGCGACGACGCCGAGTCCACCGGTGGAGATGCCGTAGTCGTCGTCGAGCCAGGCGCCGGCGACGACGAACGTACCGAGCCCGGCGGCGGCCGTCGCGGCGGACGCCAGCATCGGGAACCACGCCGAGCGGGGGAGTCGCTCACGGGGTCGGTCGTGCGACGCGGTGGCGTGCGAGGTGCCGGGAGCGACGAACACGAGCACGCAGCCCGCGGCGACGAGGCCGGCGACCGCGAGCGCCACGAACGGGCCCCTCCACCCGAAGAGGTGGATCAGGGCGGCCAGGATCGGCGCGCCCACGAGGAGTGCGATCGCCCACGACGTCTCGAACACGCCGATCGCCCGACCGCGCGCCGTGAACGCGACCCGGTGCCCGATCCAGGTGTGGCCCGCGACGGTGAGGTTGCCCACGCCGAGGATCAGCACGACGAAGGCCACCGCGAAGCTCGTCACGGTGCCGATCAGCGCGATCAGCGATGAGATCACGACGGCGCCGAGGCCGAGCACGAAGACGCGTCGCTCGTGACCTCGGTCGAGGAACGGGCCCGTGGCGACGGTGCTCAGTCCTGCGAGTTCGGAGACCCCCATGATGCCGGTCAACGTTCCGGTCGTCGTCGAGAACGCCCGTTCGAGCGTCGGGAGGAAGGGGCCGACCCATCGGAGCGCCGTGTTCGACACGACCTTGGCCCCGGTGAGGACCCCGAGTTGCGTTCGGTGCGACCGCGGCGAAGCCGCGAGCGTCACGAGTCGGACGTCCGTCTGATCTCGATGTCGCGACCGAGGAACGAGCAGGTCGTGTCGACGTCGGCGGTCGCGCGGACGGCCCGGACCTTGTCGGCGCACTCCTGCAGGGACGCACGTTGTGTCCACACGAGGAGGGCCAGCAGACCGAGGATGACGACGAGCGCGACCTTCTGCATGACCTCCTTCATGATCCAGGCGGAGGCGAGCGCGAGCAGGATCAACCCGACCACCACCAGTACGGCGATCGTCTTGGCCTGACCGAGCGTGAGCGCGAGCATGCCGGCGAGTGTAGGTGAGCGGGCGCGGCGCTGGCGGTTCGCCGGTCACGGCCCGTATGGTGGTCGGATGCCCGATCAGCCGATCCAGATGTCGAGCGGCATCCCCACCACAGTGCTCCCCGAGCCCGACGCCGCGCTCCGGCACGAGCTCGGCCAGGCCCTGCAGGCAGACGACCGAGCCGCGGTGTCGGCGTTCGTGGCGGC
>CAXBAZ010000549.1:0-3405 GCA_963973395.1 uncultured Acidimicrobiaceae bacterium | reverse complement strand
GGCGGCCGCGCTCGAACACCGCTGGGTCTACCGGGGGCAGTACTCACCGACCCTCGACCGCGGCCACGGGGCGCCGGTGGACGACGTCGATCCGGCCCACTTCGTCGTCTTCGCGACCAACCACGATCACGTCGGCAACACGCCACGCGGCGAGCGGATGCTGCACGACACCGGGATCGCCGACCCGCGTCGGCGACTCGCTGCGGCGTTCATCCTGCTGTCCCCGTTCACCCCGATGCTGTTCATGGGCGAGGAGTACGGAGAGCCGGCTCCGTTTCCGTACTTCGTCGACCATGGCGACACCGACCTCGTCGAGGCGGTGCGTCAGGGCCGGCGGGCGGAGTTCGCCGATGTCGACTGGGCGGGAGGGATCGCCGACCCGGCCGATCCTGCCACGTACGCCGCCGCCGTCATCGACCCGTCGCTCGCGGACACCGGACCGCATGCAGCCCTGCTCGACATGTACACCGAACTGATCCGGCTCCGCCGAGACCTGCCGATCCTGACCGACGTCGAGGCGGAGCAGCGAGTCGTGTCGGATCGTCGGCTGCTGACCGTGGTCCGGTCGTCGGCGTCGCCCACATCCGTGGCGCGGTTCAATTTCTCGGACACCCCGTCGAAGATCGACGGCGCCGACGTCGACGTATCGTTCGACGACGAGGCCCTGCAGTTCGACTCCTCGGCCGACGCGTGGGGTGGTGACGGCTCGGGCAGTGCCGTGGACGAACTGCCGCCGTTCTCTGCCCGCCTCTGGGTCTGGTCACGACACGACTGAAGCCGTCGCGCTCGCTCAGCTGCGTCGGAGGACGGCCGTTCCGAGGGAACCGGTGAGTTGGGCGACATCGGTCGGGCCGGCCGCTCTCGACGCGGCGTGCACGAGGTCGTGCCAGGAGCCATCCGGGATGTCGACCGACGCGCCGAGGGTGGTCGATGACGACGGTCGGACGACCACGGTGATCAGCGCCGGCCGGCCATCGGCATCCAGGCGGGAGAACGCGAGGACGCGTCCGGTGTCCGGGCCGTCGACGTCGAGCGGCCGGTAGCCGGCGTCGGCACCGAACGCCTCGGTGTGGAGCCGACGGGTCTCGAGGACGCGGGAGACGAGTCGTGTGCGGGCCTCGTTCGGATGTTCGACGTCGAGCGGACCGTCGTCGGTTCCGGCCGGTGCGCCGACGTCGTCGACCAGGTCGGCCCAGGCCGTCCACGGGGTGCGTCGACGGTTGTCGGGGTCGACGAGCGAGAGCAGCTCCCTCGGGGCTCCCTGGTACAGATCGGGGATGCCCGGGCACGTGAGTTGCAAGGCGAGCAGACGCAGGCCGATGGCCGACCCGGGCACGACGAGTTCGCGGGCGAGCCGGCCGAGCGGTGAGTCGTCGTCACCGGTCTCGGCGACGAGGATCGACGCGAGGTCGCGGAGGTCGGACTCGTAGCGCTCGTTCGGTTCGGTCCAGGACGTGGCCAGATCGGCTTCACGGGTCGCCTTGACCAGGTAGGCGTGGAGCCGGTCGACGTCGAGCGGCCAGGCCGTCGCGACCGTCTGCAGGGCCAACGACACGTCCGGGTGGTTCAGCGACCCGAGGTCATGGCCGTCGATCCATGTTCGCGCCGCGTCGGCCCACTCGTCGGCCCGGGTGGCGAGCGCCAGCGAGCGTGCGCGCACCGCCGCCGACCGCTTCGTGTCGTGCGTGGTGGCAGTGAGCATCGCGCTCGGCCAGCCGTCCTGGACGCGTCGCTGGTGGGCGTGGAACGCATCGGCATCGAGGGTCCACGTGCCCGGACTGCCGCCGACCTCGCACAGCGACGACAGGCGCTGGTGGCGGTAGAACGCCCGGTCCTCGGCGCCCTTGGCCATCACGGGCCCGGTCAGCTGTTGCCACCGTCGACCGACCGTGGGGTCGGTGAGCACCAGTTCGGCGACGCGTGCGATCGCGTCGGCGTGGTCGGGTGCGCTGCGAATCGCATCCTGGGTCGCGTCGTCGAGCACGCGCGACGACTCCGGGTCGGGCAGGTAGGTCCGATACCGATCCAGTGCGAGCGTCAGTTCGACGAACCCGGTACGCAAGTGGTCCGGCGGAGGTGATCCGGGTCGATCGGCGATGCGGACGAGTCGATCGAAGTCGGGTCGCAGTCCTCCGTCGAGCACCTCGCGCCGGGCCTGGCGCTCGAGGTCGTCGAAGTCGTGGTCCTGCCCGGTCGCTTCGGCGAGTTCCCGCCACAGCCGGTCGAGCGGCTCGCGCGCCATCGGGTCGAGCAGGGCGTGCTCGGCCGCCGTGACCTGCTCGTACCCGGTCGTCCCGGCCACCGGCCACGACCGGGGCAACGTCTCACCCGGCGCGACGATCTTCTCGACGACCAGCCATCGCGCGTCCCCGATCACGGCCCGCAGTCCCCGCAGGTAGCCCTCGGGATCGGCGAGCCCGTCGACGTGATCGACCCGCACGCCGGCGAACGCCGCGTGGTCGGCGAGCAGGCGGGGAATCGTGTCGACCACTTCGGCGACGTCCGAGTGTTCGACGCAGACTGCGGCGAGGTCGTCGATCGTGAAGAACCGTCTGACGTTGCGTTCGGGGGAGCGCCACCACGCCAGCCGGTAATGCTGTGCCTCGAGCGCATCCCGAAGTGGCAGCGTCTCGGTGCCGTCGGCCATCGGGAAGCGCAGCGGCCCGTACCTGATCTCGTGCTCGTGGTCCTCGTCGTCGGCGTGGGCGATAGCGATGCCGCCCTGGTCGATCACGTCGTCGAGCGGATCGCCGAGCTTGGGCAGGATCACCTTGCCGTCGGTCTGCTCCCAGTCGACGTCGAACCACGTGGCACCGGGCGAGTCGGGTCCGTCGCGGAGCATCGCCCACCACTGCGGGTTGAGTTCGGCACGTTCGACCGAAGCGTGGTTCGGTACGTGGTCGATGACCACGCCGAGCTCGCGCTCGTCGGCGGCGTCCAGCAGCGCACGGAGACCCAGCTCGCCGCCGAAGTCGGAGCGGACCCGCCGATGGTCGACGACGTCGTAGCCGTGGGAGCTGCCGGGCACCGCCTCGGCGACCGGCGACAGATACAGGTGGCTGATTCCCAGAGCGTGGATCTGGTCGAGCAGCTCGGCAGCGTCGGCGAAACCGAACTTCGGTGTGAGTTGCAAGCGGTACGTTGCGACGAGCGGGCGAGACGCGGACGGGTTCACGTCGATCGGTCTACCCGGAGACCGGCCCGTTCAACCGGCGTACAACGCAACGACAGCGAGACCGTTGACGACGAAATGGGCCGTGATCGGGGCGAACAGGCGGTTGTCCGTCCAGTGGCACGCCAGGTTGAACGCCAGGCCGAGCACACCGATCGACGCGAACAGGCTGACCACCTCGGGCCAACTGTCGACGGCGGGAAGATGGGGGAGGACGAACAGGAACGTGGTCA